>CAZFWW010000148.1:0-1592 GCA_964522645.1 uncultured Mycoplasmatales bacterium | reverse complement strand
AATAAATAGGAGGAATAATGGAATTAAAATTAGTTGAAGAAAAAATGGAAAAAGCAATTGAAAGCTTAAAAACAGAATTATCAAAAGTTAGAACAGGTCGTGCAAATCCATCAATGCTTGAAGGAGTATTTGTAGAGGCATACGGTCAACAAACACCAATTAATCAAGTGGCAATGGTTTCAGTTCCTGAAGCACGCCAATTATTAATTAAACCTTTTGATCCGTCATTGATTCAAGAAGTTGAAAAAGGAATTAACAATGCAAATTTAGGGTTAAATCCTTCAAATGATGGAACACAAATTCGTTTAAACATTCCAGCATTAACAGAAGAAACACGTAAAAAATATGCAAAAGATGTAAAAGCAATTGGTGAAGATCATAAAGTTAGAATTAGAAATGCACGTCAAGATGCAAATAACATGATTAAAAAATCAACTGAATTAACAGATGATGAGAAAAAACAAGCAGAGACAAATGTTCAAGACTTAACTAATAAATACAATAAAGAAATTGATACATTAGTTGCCAACAAAGAACAAGAAGTGATGACAATCTAATGAATTTTTTCAAAAAAAAGAAAGAGCATAATTATGTTCTTGATTTGGAAAATATTCCAAGCCACGTAGCATTCATTATGGATGGAAATGGAAGATGGGCAAAAAAAAGAAAATTGCCTGTATCAGTTGGTCATACAAAAGGTGTTGATCGTGTTGAAGATATGATTGAAGCGGGAATTGATTTAGGAATTAAACACATGTCATTTTATGCTTTTTCTACTGAAAATTGGAAAAGAGATAAAGAAGAGATAGATCATTTATTTGGTTTAATTCATACTTTTTACAAAAAAAAATTTCCGAAAATAATGAAACAAAATATCTGCTTAAAATTTATTGGTTCAAGGGAAAATGTCCCTCAAGATTTAATTGAAGTTATATCAATAATGGAGCATGAAAGTGCCAAAAACCAAGCAATGGTTGTTAATATTGCCTTTAATTACGGTGGAAGACTTGAAATAGTAGAGACAGTTAACAAATTAATTGCCAATGGACATCATAAAATATCAGAAGCAGATATCAATAACAATCTTTATACTAAAGGGCAACCTGATGTTGATTTAGTAATCAGAACAAGTGGTGAAATGCGAATTTCAAATTTCTTGATTTGGCAATTATCATATTCAGAATTTAGTTTTCCAGAAATTTTGTGGCCTGATTTTTCAAAAAATGAATTAAAAAAATGTATTGCAGATTTTCAAAATCGTAATCGTAGGTTCGGGGGAAGATGAAAGCAAGAATAATTGGTGGAATCCTTTATTTTATTGTATATTTATTTGCATTAATAACAGATTTTCATTTAATACTATTTCCCACTTTTTTAGTTATTGGATTGTATGAAATCTATCAACTACAAAAGACAACAAACCAGAAATCATACGTAGTAATCTATACTGTGATGTTTGTGATTGGAATGTTAACATTGACATATTTGGCTCGAGTAAATCCGGGTGTAACATTTTTAATATCTTTATTAATAATGCTAAATGATACAATGGCATTATTTGTGGGTAAATTAATTGGAAAACATAAACTTAG
>CAZFWW010000147.1:0-1719 GCA_964522645.1 uncultured Mycoplasmatales bacterium | reverse complement strand
TGTCAGCAATTCTAATTTCTGTTGCAATTAGTCTTCTTAATCCTAATTTTATCATGTTTTTGCTTATATTTTCAAATTTAAATAAAGAATTAATAAATTCTTGACTTGTTTCCGTCACATCACCACCAACAATATGAAATGCAAGGTACGCAATATCTTTAGCAAAAGACATACTAGTACCAATATTTTGATTTATCTTTTTTGTTTCAAGTGCTTCATTATATTTCGGGTTTAATAATGATAAATACGCATTTAAAAATGTTGCGACACTAAAATATGCTTTCATATTAGCTTCTGGATTACTTGCTTGTTTAAATTTATAAATAACATTTGCATAAACAACATTATTATTTTCCATTGTATATTCAGCTTTTGACTTTTTACCAACCTTAATTGTTTCGATTTCTTGTTTTATCTTTTTACTTTCGTTACAATTTATTATTTGCATTTTTTCTAATTCTTCTACCAAATTATAATTTGAAAAATTTCCACTTAAAACTAACATTTGATTTTCTGGAATATAAAAATGATTAAAAATATCCTGTAACATTTCTGGAGTAATTTGATTAATGGTATCAACAGTACCAGCAATATCAATTTTATAATTTGTTGTATTGCAAATATTTTCGTACATATAATTACGAAGACGCCATTCCGGCATTTGGTCATACATTTTAATTTCTTCGGTAATTATTCCTCGTTCTTTTTCAACAACTTCAGTTGGAAAATAACTAGTTTGTACCATATTTACCAGTAATTTTAAATTCTCTAAAAAGTTACTTGCACAAGAAAATAAATACGATGTTTGATTATATGAAGTGTAGGCATTTGCACTTGCACTATATTCTGCAAACTTATTAAAAACATCACCATCTTCACTTGCAAACATTACGTGTTCCAGAAAATGGGCAATTCCATCAGGTAACTTTGTAATTTCATTATTTTCTTCATAATACTCTAAATCATTTGAACCGAAAAATGTGGTATAGTTTGCATAAAATTTTGTTAATTCTGGATTATCATATACCCGAACTCGAAGCCCATTTTTTAGTGTAAATTCTTTTATTCTCTCATCTAAAATTGCTACTCTCACTTACGCTCCCATACTTGATAACTAATTTTTTTGTTTGTTAAAGTTTTTTCTGATTTTAATCTAAAGTTTTTTAAATCTAAATCTTCATAATATATATCACCCGTATGGCTATCATCAATCTTTGTAATGTATATTTCATCAGCAAATTGATTAAATTGACGATAAACACTTACTCCACCACAAATTATTACTTCTTGATCTTGAGCAAGTTCTAATACTGATTCTAAACTGTTAATCACATCAATGCCATCGGCACTATAGTTTTTATCACGTGTTAAAACTATCGTTTTTCGATTTGGTAATGGACGACCAATTGCAGAAAAGGTCTTTCGTCCCATAACGTTAATTTTTCCTAATGTTTGTTCTTTATAATATTGTAAGTCCTCTGGATAATGCCAAGCAAGTCCATTTTTGCTTGCTGTTTTCCCAACTAAATTATCTTTATCCATTGCTAAAATCATTTTTAACATTATACGCTCACTGCTCCCTTAATTGCTGGGTGTGATTCATAACCAATCAATTCAATATCGGCAAAAGTAAAGTCATCAATGTTTTTGATTTCAGGATTTAGTTTTAGTTTTGGTAACTTTAATGGCTCACGTTCAAGTTGGGTTTTAATTTGTTCT
>CAZFWW010000146.1:0-1824 GCA_964522645.1 uncultured Mycoplasmatales bacterium | reverse complement strand
ATTTCATATGACCAACAGTAATTTCATCACTTGCTACCCCCAATATATCAGATAACTCTTTTTTTAAGTTATTATCCTTAAAAACAACTAAGTCCGTGTCCGCAACGGCTTCAATTTCTTCAGCTGTAGGATTAACAGGTGCGTAAGATTGCTCACCTTTAGTTTTGCTAGTGACATTAACCTCACTTGCATTAAAATCAATGACAATAGAAGTTAATAGTAACAGAGCCATTGAAAGCATTATAAATAATTTTTTCAAATCCACATTTTTCCTTTCATAAAATAATTAAATTGCACGTAGTTTTCACTACAATTTTAAACACCTATCCGAAATATAATATATATATTCAATTATAACAAATATCACAAAAATCGGAAAAAATAAATATTCTTAACATAAAAATATTCTAATTTGTTCTCTTATAACTATTCACATTAATCAGATAAGTCCAAAACTAGTTTTATCTTTTGGCTTGAATATTAATTTTTTAACCATTTGTTCTTAAACTTATTTTTCTTGATGCCAAATATCTAAATCTTTAAATTCTTGATATTCTTTTGAATTGAAAACCGGATTTTCACCCTTTTTCAGTTGTTTTTCGTAATCTTTTAAGACAATTAATGCTTTTTTACTTAGTAATAAAATTGCAATAATATTGATAATTGCCATCATTCCCATAAATAAATCTGCTAGTGTCCAAACAATATCACTAGATGCAATTGAACCCCAAAATACTACAATTAATAAAAATACTTTAAAAACATTAATGATTACTGGATTATTTTTAATAAATTCAATATTTGATTGAGCATAGTAATAATTACCTAAAATTGAACTAAATGCTAAGAAGAAGATTGCAACCATTAGGATTGAAATTGACCAATCACCAATTACACTTGCCATTGCATCCATTGTTACGCTAATACCATCTGTTGCACTAGAATCAAGTTCAATACCTGAAGATAAAATGATAAATGCAGTTGCTGAACAAACAACTAACGTATCTATATATACACCAAGTGATTGAATTAATCCTTGTTTTACTGGGTGAGAAGTTGTTGCACTTGCTGCTGCATTTGGAGCAGATCCCATACCAGCTTCATTTGAAAATAAACCACGCTTAATTCCCATTGTAATTGTTACTCCGATTGCTCCACCAACTGCCGAATTAAAGTCAAATGCATCTTGAATAATCATTGTAAACACAGTTGGAATTTGGTCAATCCTTAAAATAATTACAATTGCTGCTAGTACTAGATAAATTGCTGCCATTACTGGAACAATAATTGATGAATATTCAGCAATTCGTTTTGTACCACCAAATAAAACATATCCTACTAAACCAACTATTACTAATCCGATATAAATTGAATACATTTCTGTATTTTGAATATTGAATGTCTTAAGCGTTGCATTTGTAATTGTATTGGCTTGCACAGCATTAAAAATCAGTCCATAAACCACACTTAAAAGTAGGGCAAAAATTACTCCAATTGTCTTACAATTTAGAGCATCACGCATGTAATATGCAGGACCCCCACGAAATGATACTTCTTCATCACGTACTTTATAAACCTGTGCTAATGTCGACTCAACAAAGGCACTAACAGAACCTAAGATTGCTACAATCCACATCCAAAAGACAGAACCTGCTCCACCTATTACAATTGCAATTGCAACTCCTGACAAGTTACCAGTTCCAACACGTGAAGCAAGTCCCACGGCAAAAGCTTGAAATGGTGAAATTGATTTTTCATCAGTTTCATCTGGTTTTTCTACAATTGATTTAAACATTTGTGGTAACATCCTTACTTGTAAGCCAC
>CAZFWW010000145.1:0-1830 GCA_964522645.1 uncultured Mycoplasmatales bacterium | reverse complement strand
CTTTACATCTGTTTCCTGTTCCTTCTTTATCAAATTCCATTCCTGTAGTTCGTTTGAAAAAATCATCGGTATTATACTTCGCTGCAATGAACTCAATTTTCGAGTCATGGTCACGGTTAAAATCAGCAATGAATTTTCTTTGTGCCTCTCTTCGTCGGCAAAATTCAATTTCAGGATGAATATTAGGATTATAAAAGTAAACTACAATATCCATATATTTCACTAATACATCAAGAGCAACTGTCGTACATACGGCACAACACGAATGAATTAAAAGTTTCGGTCGCTCTCCATTTTTCAAGTGAGTTTCACATATTTTTAAGAGGATATTTTGATAATTTGCTTTTTGTTCAGGTTGTAATTTACTTAATTCTTCAATTACAATTGGATGTTTTGTCATATTTTCTCCCCATGGTATTATAACATAATTAAAACGTAATTGATTATTTCTTTTTTCTTAAATATTCTTTCACCTTTTTTGTAATCAATTTCAACACATTTTATTAGAAAAAGCATTTCAATTCCTTTAATATTAGGAGTTGAAACACTTTTAATTACGACCTTACTGCACGTTTGGTAATTCGATAGGATTTTGAAACATAATATACTGTTGTATACTCAAAAACCTGATTATTACTCGTATTAGTTAAGCCTTCAATACAAAGGAGTGGATCTCCTTGGTTAATCGATAATAAATCGGCAATTTCTTCATTTGCAACTTCAGCATAAATTTCTTGATCGGAATATTCAATTTTAATGCCAAGGTTTTTTTCATAAATGTCAAATAATGATGATGTAAGTTTATCGATATTTAAAATTGGTACATATTTTGTTGATACATACGTATAGTCTAAACTGATTGGCGTTTTACCATCATACCTAACCCGCACAATATAATGTAATTTTTCATCATTTTGTAATTTCATTTTTTGTTTTACATGTTCTGGTGGATGC
Organism: uncultured Mycoplasmatales bacterium; assembly: GCA_964522645.1. Classification (GTDB taxonomy): domain Bacteria; phylum Bacillota_I; class Bacilli_A; order UBA3375; family UBA3375; genus CAZFWW01. Next base: position 876 of record CAZFWW010000145.1, on the reverse strand, counting down.
TCAACTTTCTGATAATGAATTAATTTAGTTGTTGGAGTAATACCTCGTTTTTGCATATCTTCTGAGTAACTACGTAACTCTCCTAAATCTTTTTCAGTTTTGCTTGTCTTAGAAATGATAAATGTTCCTTGACCTTTTACTCGTTTTAAATATCCTTCATCAACTAAATTTTTTATTGCTTTATTAACTGTCATTCGACTAACATCAAACTTTTGAGCAATATCAATTTCATTTGGAATCATCGTTTCCAAACCTTTGATTTTAATCCATTCTTCTCTTATATAGTTATATATTATCTCATATTTTTTCATACTATAATTGTATCATAATAAATACTACTTTTTCGCTTTTCTCTTTCATAATCCCTTTTAATTATGCATAATAATCATTATTTTTAAATAATAAACCATTACTTCAATTTGTCACTTATAATATTAACTACAAAATGAATTTCCATATTTTAATTAATTTCGAAAAAATAGCATTTCTGATTATCTGTGCACAAATTGAGTTTCATAGCGATAAATAGCTTATTTCAGGGATAATATTAAGCTCATAAGCCTTGAATTTTAATTTTAGTTTATATTATTATTTAATTATTTGATATTTTTTCTGATATAATATTATTATAAAATATATAGTAAAGGAGTTTAATATGAGTTTAAATTACAAAGAATTAAATGAATTCATTCAATTTTTTTCAAGAATTGATGAGGATATTGCAAGTTTCATTACAAACATTGCGTTTGAAGGACATACACCAATTACTGAGCTTAGTAATAGGTATTGCTTAGAAATAAAGGCCAACGGAGTTAATGACAATGGCTTTCCAGTACGTGAAGAGTTGGATTTAATGTATCAAATTGAAGATGAATT
>CAZFWW010000144.1:0-1925 GCA_964522645.1 uncultured Mycoplasmatales bacterium | reverse complement strand
TACTGGATGTTTTGCATTTACTTTAACAGCTTCAGTTAAATAATTCTTAATTTCTGCATCACTTTTAACAATACGCATTGCACGACCACCAAGTACAAAACTCGGACGTACTAATACTGGGTAACCAATTTCATTTGCCGCTTTAATTCCTTCATCAATTGATGTAATTGCTGCTCCATGTGGACGGTCAATATTTAATTCTTCTAGTAAATTTTCAAATAAATCACGATCTTCTGCATTATTAATACTTGCTGCTGTCGTTCCTAAAATGTTAACTCCATTTGTTTCTAATTCATCAACTAAATTAATTGGTGTTTGCCCACCTAATTGAACAATCACACCAATTGGCTGTTCTAAATTTACAACGTTCATTACATCTTCGATGTTTAGTGGTTCAAAGTATAATTTATCACTTGTTGTATAATCTGTTGAAACCGTTTCGGGATTTGAATTAATTACAATTGCTTCATAACCTTTTTGTTGAATTGTCTTAATTGCATGAACTGTTGAATAATCAAACTCAACCCCTTGACCAATTCGAATTGGACCTGAACCAATTACTAATACTTTTTCTCGGTTAGATACAATACTTTCATTTTCGTTTTCATACGTTGAATAAAAATACGGAATATATGCTCCAAATTCACTTGCACATGAATCAATCATTTTATAAACTGGAGTAATTTTATTTTCAACTCTAAATGTGCTGACATCACTTTCTTGTACTTGCCATAATTTAGCAATTGTTTGATCACCAAATCCCATTTTCTTTGCCTGACTTAGCGTTTGTACATCGTAAATATTTGCACTAATTTCTCGTTCAAAATTAACAATTTTCGCAATTTTCTCTACAAAGAACTTATCAATTTTTGTTAGATTAATTAATTCTTCAAGTTCTACCCCACGACGAATTAATTCCGCAAGAACATAAAGGCGATTATCATCAGCTGCTACTACTGCATCAAGTAATAATGGTGTTTCTTGTTCTTCATCCATTTCTAAATAATCTTTATCGTTTTCAAGTGAACGTAGTGCTTTTAAAAATGACTCTTCAAACGTTCGCCCAATTGCCATAACTTCCCCAGTTGCTTTCATTTGTGTTGATAATAAACGATTAGCACTTGCAAATTTATCAAATGGAAAACGAGCAAGTTTACTTACAACGTAATCAAGTGCTGGCTCAAAGCAAGCAGGTGTGTTTTTTAACTGAATTTCATCAAGTGTATATCCAATTGCAATTTTTGTTGATACATATGCAATTGGGTAACCTGTTGCTTTACTTGCTAAAGCACTAGAACGTGAAACACGAGGATTAACTTCGATGACATAATATTGATTTGAATTTGGATCAAGAGCAAACTGAGCATTACATCCTCCTTCAATTCCAAGGTTACGAATAATGTTTAATGATGAATTTCTTAGCATTTGATATTCTTTATTTGTAAGTGTTTGACTCGGAGCAACTACCGCACTATCTCCAGTATGAATTCCGACAGGGTCAATATTTTCCATATTACAAATAATAATTGCCGTATCATTTTTATCACGCATTACTTCATACTCAACTTCTTTAAAACCTTTTACTGATTTTTCAACTAATACTTGACTTGCCGGTGATAATTTAATTGCATTTTGCCCAATTTTCATTGCCTCAGCGTCATTATTAGCAAATCCACCACCTGTACCCCCAAGTGTAAATGCCGGTCTTAGGACAATCGGATAACCAATTTCATTTGCAATTGTTAATATTTCTTCAATATTTTGAGCAATTTGACTTTCAATTACTGGTTCACCAATACGGTTACATAATTCTTTAAATAGTTCACGATCTTCTGCCATATCAATTGCTGCTAAGTCTGTTCCTAGAACCTCTACTTGACATTCATCTAAAATTCCACGTTTAGCAAGCTCAATTACCATATTTA
>CAZFWW010000143.1:0-1962 GCA_964522645.1 uncultured Mycoplasmatales bacterium | reverse complement strand
AGGCAAATTCTGGACATCCAGGAATTTGTATGGGTGCGGCCCCAATGGCCTACACGTTATTTAATAAAAATTTAGTAGCAAATCCAGAAAATCCAAATTGGATTAGTCGTGATCGTTTTGTCTTGAGTGCTGGTCACGGTTCAGCATTATTATATTCATTATTACACTTAACGGGATACGATGTAACATTAGATGATTTAAAAGAATTCCGTCAATTAGGTAGTAAAACACCAGGTCACCCTGAGAGTTTTGAAACAAAAGGTGTTGACATTACAACAGGACCACTTGGTCAAGGTTTTGCAACGGCAGTAGGTCTTGCAATGTCAGAACGCTATTTAGGAGCAAAATTAAATAAAGAAAACTATTCAATTATGGATCACTACACTTATGTAATTTGTGGTGATGGAGATTTAATGGAAGGAATTTCGTATGAAGCAAGTTCACTTGCAGGTCATTTAGGACTTGGAAAGTTAGTTGTTTTATATGATTCAAATGACATTTCATTAGATGGAGAATTAAATTTAAGTTTTAGCGAGAATGTTAAAACACGATTTGAAGCACAAAACTGGGAACATATATTAGTAAAAAATGGTGAAGATGTAGAAGAAATTGATGCAGCAATTAAAGCTGCAAAAAAATCAGATAAACCAACAATTATTGAAGTTAAAACAACAATTGGTTATGGAGCAAATAAAAAAGCAGGAACTAGTGCTGCTCACGGTTCACCACTTGGACAAGAGGAGTTGGCTTTTGCAAAACAAACATACAACTTAGATACAGAGCCATTTACAGTTAGCGAAACTGTTTATAATGACTTTGAACAAGGGTTTAAAAATACAGGAACTACTGCATATCAAGCGTGGTTAGCACAAGTTGAAAAATATAAAGCTGATTATCCAAATGAAGCCAAGTTATTAGAAAGATTAATTGCAGGCGATAAAGTAGAATTAAAAATGGAAGCAGTAGTAGAAGATATTGCAACTCGTGTTGCTTCACATAAAGCAATTAATCAAATTGCAGCACAAGATGAATTATTTATTGGTGGAAGTGCCGATTTATCTTGTTCAAACAATACAACAATTAATTCTGATGGAAAATTTATCTTAGATGGTGATCAGGAGCGAAACATTTATTTTGGAGTTCGTGAATTTGCAATGGGAGCAATCGCTAATGGAATTAGTGCGCACTCAAGCTTAAATACTTTTGTGTCAACATTTATGGTGTTTTCAGATTATTTAAAACCAGCAATCCGTCTTGCAAGTTTAGTTGGTTTACCAGTTACTTACGTATTCACTCACGATTCAGTAATGGTTGGAGAAGATGGACCTACCCATCAACCAATTGAACAAATCGCAATGTTTAGAAGTATGCCAAACTTACATTTAATGCGTCCTTGTGATGCAAACGAAACGCAAGCAGCGTGGCAAATCGCACACGAAAGCAAATCTACACCAACTGTTTTATCACTAACACGTCAAAATTTAAAGCCAGTAAGCGGTGATGAGTACTCGAAAGTGTATGAAAATGTTAAAAAAGGTGCTTATGTGATTTATCAAACTGCGGATACATATGAAAAAACAATTGTAGCAACTGGTTCAGAGGTTAATCTAGCAATTGAAGCAGCTCAAAAGTTATCTGAGAATGGAATTGATGTACGCGTTGTATCAATGCCATGTATGGAACTATTTGAAGCTCAGACAGCTGAATATAAAGCACAGATTATCGATGAATCTAAACCAACATATGCAGTTGAAATGTTAAGTCCATATGGATGGGAACGTTACACAAAATCAAGTTCAAGAATTTTCGGGCTTAATCGTTTTGGAATGAGTGCTCCTGGAGCACAAGTATTAACAGAACTTGGTTATACAGTGGATAATTTAGTGGCATTTATTAAGGAAAAATAATGAAGAAAATAGTAGTATTTGGAGGCGGTACAGGACTTTCGTACCTCCTTTCTGC
>CAZFWW010000142.1:0-2053 GCA_964522645.1 uncultured Mycoplasmatales bacterium | reverse complement strand
GAATACAAGTTTATCGGAACATTAAATTGTTCCGATAATTTCATTACTAACTCGATTTGTTGATGATCAATTACTCGTTCAAAAATTGTGGTTTTTGTTTGTTGGTCATAAATCACAGCTCCCCCAGCACAAATTACTTTTTGATTTGGTGTTACTGTTTCAATTAATTCTTTAATCATTGCTAAATTTCTCCCAGTTGCAATCAGAAAATCATTATTTTCACTAAATTTTCTGATTTCCTTTAACGTTGACTCTGGAACTTCTTTTTGATCATCTAATAATGTTCCATCTAAATCAGTAATAAATAATTTCTTCACTATTCTACTCCTAACTTGCTTAAAGTTATTTTTATTGTAACATTAATCACTAGTAGTGTTATTGCTGAATATAGGGCTAAAGTTAATTCACCCGTTAATGCTGCTGAACTGATAACTACTAAACCATCTACAAGTAGTAACCAATTTGAAATTTTCACCTTCGGAATGAACTTATTTAATAGCATTGCAATTAAATCGGTTCCACCCGTTGAACACTTGATTGAAATTGCTAAAGAAATTGCTAAACCAACTAATATTCCCCCAAATACTCCAGAAATAAGTGGATTAGTAAATAACGCTTGCATCGGCATTAGTGACATGAAAAATGGAGCAACAAACACAATTACTAACGTTTTAATTCCATAATTTTGTCCTAAAAAGATTGCCCCGATAATGATTAAAGGAACAGTAATCCATAGTGATGCACTTGCAATTTCAATCCCGGTTAAAATTGACAAGGAAATTGCCATACCTGTCGTTCCACCAGGTGTTAAATTATGAACACCGATAAAAAAGTTGACAGCTAAAGCAATTAGAAAGCTTGAACAAATTAAAACTAAAAATTGCTTAATTTTTGATTTCATATTTCTTAACAGCCTCATCAATCGCTTTACGACATTTTTCAACACCCGCAGTAATTCCATCTTCATCTTTAAAGATTGCAGAAGATAAAATTACAACATCTGGATTACAAGCAATTAATTCATCCATATTATCTTTTCTTAATCCACCATCGATTGCTAATTCACATTTTGGATTTTTCTCGTCAATTAATTTTCTTGCTCTTTTAACTAAATCCGTAGATGAACGACGCCATCCCCAGTTGTCTTTACCATCTGTTTCATCAACACCATGAACAACCACGTGTAAACGATCAATATCATAAATTGATTCTTCAACAAAAGAAAGTGGTGTATAGCAACCAATTGTTAAACCAACTTTAATTCCAAATTCACGACAATAATTAATAATGTACGCAAGTGGTGCTCCGATAAAATGTTCAGCTGGGATAATTAGCATGTCAGCTTTTACTGCTGCTAATTTCTCAATAAATAAACGATCCATATCACGAGTGTAAATATGACACTCAATTGGCTTATCCGTAACTGGACGAATCCCTTCAATAATTTGGTGTCCACCCATTAATTGTAAATTTTTTAAGTCATGCATATCTGCTGCATCAGAGTGGACATAATCTGCACCAGCATCAACAGCTTCCTTTACTACCTTACTAATGTTTCCATAATCTACGTGCGCAAGTCCTGCGGCAATTTTAATATGTTTATAATCCATATTTCCTCCTATTCATTTGTATTTTACCAATTTGTTACTAGTTCGCCAAAAACAAATTACCGTTTATTACGGTAACGTCATTGTGAGGGAAAATCATATGAAGATTTGAATTGGATAATCTGCTCATTAATCAACTTAATTGCCTCATGATTAAGCGGATTACTAAAGAAAATAACACAGTCATCCTTTGTATTAATCTTCGTATTTGTAATAATTAATTCGGTTTCAGGTTTAATAAATCGATCCATAATCACTGGAAAGATATCAATAATATCTACATTTTGTAAATCACGTAAAATAAGTGCACTAATCAATTTTATTTCTTCATACGACCCTTTTAAAATAATTGTTGTTTTTAACTTGGGTTCATATTTAATTGTTAAATACTGACTAATTATTTTAATGAACTCTTGATTTTTAATTAACTCTGGTTCTTGATTTCT
>CAZFWW010000141.1:0-2067 GCA_964522645.1 uncultured Mycoplasmatales bacterium | reverse complement strand
AGAAGTTGAATTTAAAATTATCCTTGATGAAAGTAATATTAATTACTTTAATGATCAAGGTGAAGTTGTAGTACCGAGTGAATTTACACTATTTGTTGGGATAAGTCAACCTGATGAATATTCTGAAAAATTAACTGGTAAAAGAAGTTACAAATTTGTAGTAGATAATTATTAATTATCACTAAAATAGTCATTATATGGATAAGTAAAAATGAGAAATGGAAAGGAAAATATGCGTAAAACATTAAGTTTAATTGTGTTATTTGCGTTAATAATTCTTGGGTTAACCGGGTATGGATATTCGCAAAACTGGAATGAAGAATTGGCAATGAACCACAAAATTGGAACCAAAGATTTAGCACTTAATAAGCCAGTAACTGTAAATAGTGGGATTGGTGGAGAAAGAGTTAATGATGGAAAAGATGATACAAGTTACCGTGCCTTAAAACGTAAAAATGTTGAAATTGAGATTGACTTAGAAGAAGAAATGAGAATTGATACAGTTGTGTTAAAAGAGTCAGGATTGAATGTGTCAGATTTTGAAATTCAAGTTTTCACAGAAGAAGGAGGATGGGCTCGTGTGTATCGACAAGAAAAAATCGAGCCATATCGCCTTGCTACGTTTAAACCAGTATCGGCTGAAAAAGTAAAAGTTATTATCAAAGATTCTCAAGCTTTACCAGCTCTTAAAACGATTGAGGTTTATAATCTTGGAAAAGTGAAAAATGATGATTTTAAAGTGACGGCATATATATCAATGGGTCACTTATATGATAAATTAGCCGATGGCGATTTAAGTGATGAAGAACTTGGAGAGTTATTTGGAACAGATTATTATGATTTGTATACAGATGTCTTTTTGATTTTTGATGTTGCTTGGGATGAAAATGCAGAAATAGTATTTAAAGAAGGGGAAGAAAATTTTGCAAATGGAATTAATAGTTTAAAAAAAGTTATTGGTGAGCGTGATGTAAATATTTTTGTTACCGTTTTAAACCCTCACGATAATGGGATTGTATTAGATACAATAACAAATAAAAAAGAAACATTATTAACAAACATGATTGCCTTTGCCAATAAGTATGAACTTGATGGAATTGATTTAGATTGGGAGTTTCCATTTTCACAAGAAGAATATGATGCATATAACGTATTTTTACAAGAATTAAAAGTTCGTTTAGTAACAGAAGTAGGTGCTGACACTCAATTATCACTAGCGTTAGCAACATGGGCATTATTATATGAACCAGAAACAATTGCTATAATTGACCAAATTCAAGTAATGGGTTATGATATTTTAGACCAAGATGGTCAACATGCGAGTTTCTATGGTGGTGCGGTGCAACCAGTTCAATATTTACTTGATCAAGGATTTAGTAAAGAACAACTAAATGTTGGAGTACCATTTTATGGAACTTACATTGAAGGAAGAATGGAGCAGTATTTATATTATAATTTAGATGATATTGATTACTCAAAAAACCTTTATAATATGCCGGGACGTGGTCCTGTTTACTTTAACAGTCCGCAGATGATTAAAGATAAAACAGCATATGCTTTATATAATGGTTACGGTGGAGTAATGGTCTTTAGTTTATATTGTGATATTGATATGAATGAAGAATACTCATTATCTAAATCAATTGCCGATACATTAGCTGAAAGGAGAGAACAATGAAAATAATAACTTTAGTTGCCTTATTTGTTCAATTCTTTTTACTCCAATCATTTATTTATGAATCAATGATGAAAGAACTTGCAACAAATGGTTTAATGTGGAGTGTGTTTGTTGGTATTTTTATCTTGGCAACATTAGTTTATCAAAAACTACTGACAAAGCACGTGAAAACTACAATGAGTATTATGTTTGTTTTATGGGGAATTTTAATGTTCTTAATGGCATTTTTAAGTGTTGATCGCTTCTTAATGTTAATGCCACTAACCAAAATTAATACTCCATCATTATACTTAACTTATACACTTGCTGGACTATCAGCATTATCAGCAATACCACTTGCTTATATCTTTAAATATATTGGCTTTACCAAATCAAAGTACTCTAATAAG
>CAZFWW010000140.1:0-2097 GCA_964522645.1 uncultured Mycoplasmatales bacterium | reverse complement strand
CTGAATCGGCTGTTTTAAGTGCTGTATCGGCAAGACCTTTACGGGCACCGTGTGAAGAGATAAAGTACTCAAGTACTGTTAGACCTTCCTTAAACGATGATTTTACTGGAAGTTCAATGATTTTTCCGTTTGGTGCCGCCATCAGACCACGCATTGCACCTAACTGAGTAAAGTTTGAACGGTTACCACGTGCTCCTGAATCTGACATCATGTAGATATTGTTAGTTGTATTAAGTTCACTCATTAGACGATCCGTAATGAAATCACGTGCATTAGGCCAAATATCTTGAGTAATTCTTTGGTAACGCTCATCTTCAGTGATTAAACCTTCTTGGAATAATTCATTCCACTCATCTACAGCGGCCTGTGCTTTATCAAGTACATCTGCTTTTTCTACACTTGGAACGTCTGCATAAGAAATTGAAATTCCTGATAAACATGAATATTTATAACCAAGAGCCTTCATTGCATCAAGCATTTTTGAAGTTGTTGGAATATCATAGTTTTCAAAGACATTATAGATTAAATCTGATAAGAATCCTTTTTTAAACGGGATATTAACTTCCATATTTTCTAAAACATCACGTAAGTTTGTTCCTTTTTTGATTAAATATTTGCTTGGTAATTGACGTAAATTATCAACTGATGGCTCATTAATGTATGGATAATCTTCAGGTGTAATTTCATTGAAAATATATTTACCAATTGTTGTTAAAATTAGTTTACTTTCAATATCCTCATCAACTACAAGTCCGTGATCCATTTCTTTTGCATCAATAAAAATACGATCATGAAGTGTAATTAAACGATTTTCATAAGCAAGTAACGCTTCTTTTGTATCCTTAAAGATGTGAACATTTGTGTTTGCTTCTTCTAATGTTACATAATAGTTACCTAAAATCATATCTTGTGATGGGGCAACGATTGGTTGTCCATCCTTTGGATTTAGGATATTGTTTGATGCTAACATTAATTTTGTTGCTTCTTCTTGCGCTTTTGCACTTAATGGTAAGTGGACAGCCATTTGATCCCCATCGAAATCGGCATTATAGGCAGCACATACAAGAGGTGATAAACGAATTGCTTTACCTTCTACTAATTTTGGTTTGAAGGCTTGAATTCCTAAACGGTGTAAAGTTGGGGCACGGTTAAGTAACACTTTATGTTTCTTAACAACTACTTCTAACTCTTCCCATACATCTTCATCTTTTGCTTCAATTTTTCGCTTAGCAGCCGGAATGTTTGGTGCTTTTCCTTTTTTCATTAATGCACCCATTACAATTGGTTTAAATAATTCAAGTGCCATGTTTTTTGGTAATCCACACTCATCAAGTTTTAAGTTTGGACCGACAACAATTACCGAACGTCCTGAGAAGTCAACACGTTTACCAAGTAAGTTTTGTCTAAAACGACCTTGTTTACCTTTAAGTTGCTCTGTTAATGATTTTTGAATTTTACGATTTCTTGTTCCTGAATTAATTGATTCATTGTTTTTTGAGTTATCAAATAAATCATTTACCGCATTTTGTAATGATACACGCTCATCGTTTAATAATAAACGTGGTGATCCTACTTTTTCCATTTCTTTAATACGGTTGTTACGAATAATTACCTTACGGTATAATTCATTTATTCCTGAAACTACGTTACGACCTGAACCTAATTGTACAAGTGGACGTAAATCTGCAGGAATTACAGGAATTACAGTCATTACTAACCATTCAGGACGGTTTCCTGATTTTTTAAAGTTAGTTAATAACTCGATTTTATCATTTGGTTTTTTGATTTTTTCATCAATTTGCTTAATTGAATTCTTTTTATCAAGATTCTTTCTAAATGAATCTTTAATCTTTTGAGCTTCTTCTTTTGCTTTTTTGATTTCTTCATCAATATCAAATGTTTTTAAGAACTCATATAAACCTTTTGTTCCAAGTTCTATTTTTGAAATCCCTACTTTTTCTAAGTTGTGTAATTCTTCTTTTGGAACAATCGTTCCTTTTGGTAATTTATCATATTTAGATTCTAAAATGATGTATGCTTTATAGTTAATTAAACTATCTAAATCTTTTTGTTTACAGTTAAGTAAAATCGTAATAT
>CAZFWW010000139.1:0-2118 GCA_964522645.1 uncultured Mycoplasmatales bacterium | reverse complement strand
TTATTTAACTGAAGCTGTTAAAGTAAATACAAAACATCCAGTATTAGTTGATCAATACATGCAAGGTAAAGAGGTTGAAGTTGATGCACTTTGTGATTTAGAAAATATCTTTATTCCCGGGATAATGGAACACATTGAGAAAACAGGAGTTCACTCAGGTGATTCAATTTCCGTTTATCCATCGTTTTCACTATCACAAACGGTTAAACAGAAGATTATTGATATCACAACTAAAATTGGAAAAGGCTTAAAAATTAAAGGGCTATTTAATATTCAATTCATTGTTACACCTGATGAGAATGTTTATATAATTGAAGTAAATCCTCGTGCCTCTCGTTCAGTACCGTTTATTTCAAAAGTTACTAAAAATAATTTAAGCGTAATGGCAACAAGAATTATGCTTGGTGAAACGATAAGCGAGATGGGAATTACAACGAATTATCACCCAGAACCAACGGATAATGTATACGTAAAAGCTCCAACATTTAGTTTTTCTAAAATTCAAGGACTTGATACATATTTAAGTCCCGAAATGAAATCAACTGGAGAAGCAATTGGTTATGACCGAACTTTAAATAAAGCATTACATAAAGCGTTAGAAGCAAGTGGTCTAAAATTAAGTGGTTATGGAACGGTACTAATTACAGTAAGTGATGATTTTAAGGCAGAGTCTGTAACTCTTGCACGTCGATTTTATGAACTAGGGTTTAATTTAGTAGCAACCAAAAATACGGCTAATTATTTAAAAGCCCAAGGACTAAAGGTTAAAACTTTAGGAAAAATCAATGAAGGAAACAATGAAATTTTAGAGTGGATTCAAAAAGGATATATTAAATATATTATTAACTTAGGAGCCCAAAGTAGCGGAACAACTCAGAGTGATGGTTATAAAATCAGAACAACAGCAGCAATAAATAACGTATCGACTTTTACATCAATGGATACAATTGGTGCAATATTAGATATTCTAGAGGAGCGTAGTATAAATGTCAATACAATCTAAGGTCAAAAATAAAGTTTTAACAATTAAGAGTAATAAAGAAATTGCAAAAGATACATTTGAAATGGTAATAACGGGTGATGATTTTACTTGTTGTAACTACGGTCAATTTGTTAACATTAAAGTGAACTCAGGATTTTTACGTCGACCAATTTCAATTTGTGATTTTAATGAAAAAGAATTAATTATTACCTATAAAGTTGTAGGTAGTGGAACATCAGAAATGAGTCAATATCAACCTGGACACAAAGTTGATGTATTATATCCACTAGGAACGGGTTTTAAATTACCACAAAAATCAGTGAAAAATATCGTCCTTGTTGGTGGTGGAATCGGAACACCTCCACTTGTCGGATTTAGTAAGTATTTAGAAGCAACAGGAAACTATAATATCAAAACAATTTGCGGATTTCGGGATGAAGAACACACAATATATGCAGATAAGTTTACAGATTTTACAGCAGTGTATGACGTAAATAATGAAAATGTTATTAGTTATTTAGAAAAAAATGAAATTGCAGTAGATTATTTTTATTCATGTGGACCAACAGGAATGTTAAAGGCACTAGCTAATAAGTATCCAGAGGGGCAATTACTCCTTGAAGAACGAATGGGCTGTGGATTTGGTGCATGTATGGGTTGTAGTGTGAAAACAAAAAAAGAAGGATATAAACGTGTCTGTGTTGAAGGGCCAATGTTTTATGCAAGTGAGGTGCGAGATGCTTAAAGTTAATTTACCAGGAATGGAACTTGATAATCCAATCATTCCAGCAAGTGGAACGTTTGGATTTGGTTATGAATTTGCTCAGTTTTATGATATTAATAAATTAGGGTCAATTTCGTTAAAAGGAACTACTCCGGAATATCGTTATGGAAATGAACTTAGTCGAATTGCCGAGACTAAAAGAGGAATGATTAATGCAATTGGGTTACAAAATCCGGGAATGGAAAATGTTGTTAAAGTAGAATTAGAAAAACTACGTGCAGTTTATCACAAAAAAGCAATTGCTAACGTCGGTGGAAGTAGTTTAGAAGATTACGTTTTATGTGCTAAAACATTGGCTGAAAGTGATATGATTGGAGCAATTGAACTTAATGTAAGTTGTCCAAATGTAAAA
>CAZFWW010000138.1:0-2131 GCA_964522645.1 uncultured Mycoplasmatales bacterium | reverse complement strand
TGAAGAAAATAGTAGTATTTGGAGGCGGTACAGGACTTTCGTACCTCCTTTCTGCTTTAAAAGATATTCCAGTTGAATTAACGGTTGTAGTATCAATTGCTGATAATGGTGGGTCAACTGGAAAAATAAGAGAAGATTATAACATTCCCGCACCTGGCGATTTACGTCGTGCAGTAGTTGCACTTAGTGATTTTCCCAAGTTAGAAGAATTGATGAACTATCGATTTGATGATAAATTAGCACGCCATACAATTGGTAATCTGATTTTGACAGCACTTGTTGATTTGAATGGATCAATGGGTAAAGCAGTAGCAGAATATTCAAAATTGTTACGAGTTAAACAAAAAATCATCCCAATTTCTAACCAGTCACTTCAACTCTCAGCGATTATGCAAGATGAAGAACACATTGTAGGTGAAACGAACATTAGTTCATATCCATGTCTAATTAAAGAAATTGGTTATAGTTCAAAGGGAGCAATTAATCCTGAAGTATTAAAAGCAGTTGAAGATTGTGATGCGGTAATTTTAAGTAGTGGAAGTTTGTACACATCAACAATTCCAAACATTATATTTCCTGAATTACAAGCCAAAATTAAAGAAAAACAAATTAAAGTAATATATACAGCAAATATAATGACGCAGGCGGGTGAAACTGATGGTTATCAACTCTCAGATCATATAAACGCAATTAATGAGCACTTTGGTGATAATAAAATTGATGTAGTAATCGCTAATAGTAATTTTGTGTTACCAAATAGTGTTAAGGGGTCATATGAACAGGAAGAAGCAGAACTAGTTCGTGTTGATATCGAAAATATTGATTGCAAATTAGTTTTAAATGATTTCTTAATAATTAGTGAAGATAACCACATTCGTCATAATGTTGAAGAACTTGCAAAAACGATATATAAGGAAGTATCATGACAAAAATATTAACAATGGAAAAATCACTTGAAGATGCAATTGCAATTGGTTTTTCCGCAATTGAAGCAAATGATTTTTATAAAGTAATAAGGCTATTAGAATATGTAAAAAGATATAAAAATAACTATGATGAGGTAATGATTAATTACGCATTATTAATTTCATATATGAATACCCAGCAGACAGATGAAGCAGTTAGAATTATCAATGAAATGGATCAATTGGAAATTCAAAATGTACAAATTGCTGAAGTATTGAGAAATATTAAAAAAGATTTAAAATTAACAAATATTAGTCAGAAAAAACACTCGTATGAAGAAATTATTAGTAACCTTGAAATTCAGTCTAAATTGCATCTTTTAAAGGATTTATATGATTTAGAAGGGGATGAATCAATTTGGGCAGATTTAATTAATCCACAAAATATAAGTTCACTACGTAATCGCTATCAGTTTTATTTGTTACAACTAGAAAAGTGGAACCATTTAATTATTGATTTTACGGAATTTAGCGATAAAATTACACCTGTGGATTTATTTGAATTTATTAAAGCAATTGAACAAGATTACTTTTTCTGGTTTAACTTTAAAAGTGAGCATTTGGCAATAATTTTAAATAATCAAGAATTACCAACATATGTTAAAAATTATGTATTGGAGCGAATTGCATTTTTCACAAAAGAAAAAGTATTACCAATTATTAATATTACAATTCCTGAAATTGGTGATGAAATTACCACATATGACTTACCTGTATACGTAAAAAAGCAAAAAATAATTACAAAAGAAATAATGAAAATATATTTATTTGATGATGCAATTGATGAGAGTACAATAACAACAATGATTAAATCAATATTAGATATAATCATAATTAGTAATTATCCAACAGATATGCTAGTTGATGTTGATAAAGTATCAGCAACAGCATCATTTATAGTAAATGATATCTTTATGGGTCGAGAATATGATGTTTTAACAGCAGAACATTTTGGCTATAAGTTTATTGATTTAAAAAGTGAAATTAAGCAATATGAAAGAATAATTACATTTTTAATTACATAAAACTAAAGTGTATAAATAAATGAAAAAAAAGAATAAAGAGTTTACTTGTATGTTATAATATCAAATGAGTAAAAAAAATGGAGGATTATATGAATTTACAAGCAGAAATTAAAAAAATTAATGCTGAAATTAAAATTGAGT
>CAZFWW010000137.1:0-2159 GCA_964522645.1 uncultured Mycoplasmatales bacterium | reverse complement strand
ATCGATTTTACGACATAAATAACTTACTTGTTTTCTCATCACGTAACCTCTTTTGACGAATGCGTTCTTTATCAATAACAATTACGTATATTAAACCAGCACTCAAAATAATAAATGAGTTCATTCCTGTACTAATAAATGGTAATGTTACTCCTGTCATTGGAATTAATCCAATTACTCCTCCAATGTTTATAAATGCTTGAACAAGAATTAAAGTTCCATATCCATAACAATAAAGCATACCGAACCGCTCATGTGCTGTATAGCCGATATTAAAGCATTGGAATGATAAGAGTAGTAAAATTAGGATTGTAAATAAAACTCCGAAAATCCCCCATTCTTCTGCAATTACTGCAAATATAAAGTCTGTATGTGATGCATATAAAAATCCACTTTTTTGAACAGATTCCATATAACCACGACCTAATACACCACCATTAGATATTGCAACATATCCTTGAACTACGTTGAATGATATTTTCAAGTCATTTCCGTTTTCAAATGGGTGTAACCATGATTCAATTCGATCAACTTGATATGCAGATGACATTGAACCTAAGAAGATAATACCTGCTGCTATTAATGGTACTCCAATTTTTAATAGATGTTTTATCCGTTGTCCATTATAAAATACCATGGCAACAAAAACACCACCTACTAAGATTGCTCCCCCTAAATCAGGCTCAATAAGTATCAAGAATGTTCCAAACAAACTCATAAATATTGCTTTATTAATCCCCTCTTTACTGCGATATATTTTCTCGGTAGAAAACATTTTGGCTAAGTATAAAATCATTGTTATTTTATATATTTCTAGCGGTTGAATTGCAATTATACCTAGTGGTAACGTACTCTTAGCACCTCCACGGACAAATCTACCATCTGTTGGGTCAATTTTTCCTAAAACTAGTACTAAAACTAATAACAATAAAGTTATATTAAAAAATAGTACTGCACCACGTTTACCAACCAAGTATGGTGGTTTACGGCGTGATAGAATAATTGATAATCCAATTAAACATACCCCAATAAAGATAATCTGTTCAAGTAATGGTTTATATGGGTTATAACCATTTGCTATTTGATTAATTGAACTTGCACTAAATATGTTAATTGCACCCCATAGGGATGCAATTAACCATAATATTATTAATATTTGAAATTTTTTAATCTTTCTTTTCTTCATATTTTCTCGCTTACGTAATTAAATATCTTCTCATTGCCCACAGTGAACCCATTGTACCAATTATCATACCAATTAGTGGTAATGAAATTAATAATAATGTATCCATTTCCTTAATTGTTGCCATTGATCCTTTGATTAAAATTATTACATCTGAACTGTATACTTGTGTATAGAATAAATGTAATACACCAAATGATAATAAACCACCTACTAAACCAATTATCATTCCTTCAACCATGAATGGTAAACGAATGAACATTTTTGTTGCTCCTACTAGTCGCATGATTTCAATTTCAGTACGACGTGCAGTGATTGTTAATTTAATTGTATTAGTAATGATAAATAATGATACGAAAACTAATACCGTCGCTACAAACACTGAAGCATTTTGAATTAATTTCATTACTGAAATAAAGTCATTTGTTCCATTTGACTGACCATATTCTGCTGTTTCAACATTTTCAATTTGAGAAATTTCTTTGCTTAATTCCTCTAAGTCATATTTGTCTAAATCTGTTGTTACAACATATACATCACTCAGTGGATTTGCATCACCTTCAAAGTTTGCTTGAATTTCTGCTGAATTACTTCCCATTGTTGATGTTAATGCTTTTAATTCATCTTCTTTTGATGAAAAAGTAACTTCTTTTACTTGAGCAATTTTTTTAATTTCTTCACCAACTTTAGCACTTTCTTCTTTGCTTGCTGTTGTATCAACATACGCATATACTTTTAGCGAGTCCAATACACTTTCCGTCATCTTAGTAGTATTTACACTAATTTGGAAAACAAAACCAACAACAAGTAATGTTAATGTTACTAATAAGATACTTGCTGATGTCATTGTTAAGTTTCTACGCATACTACTCAAAGCACTTGTAATACTATTCATATATATACTCCCCTTCAACTTCTTTTGCAACTTTTCCATCTTTTAATAAAACTACACGTTTTTTAAAGATGTTTACAATTC
>CAZFWW010000136.1:0-2306 GCA_964522645.1 uncultured Mycoplasmatales bacterium | reverse complement strand
CATAGTTGCCATTTTTAATTTTCAAGTTATCCAAACTTTTTTCTTGCTTTTTAGCCATTGTAGATTTTTCTAAAATCTTATCCATCCATCCACCCTTCTATCTGAAAAATAATCTGCTGCTAAACTTGCAATACCACCTGCAGAATTTAGACATCATGCATTTTTGAAAATAAATACTACCCAGTGTACCTGTTGTTACATTTATTGACACAACTACTGCTGTAGTCACTGCTCTTTTTATTCACCCTCCATCAATATACATCTTATCATCTCAAAATAATTGTTTGGTAATTTCAATTCATTACTCAGAAATACCTCCTATATATATCACTAAGCTTATACACTTATTATATCATTTCATAATTTTAAATGCAACATCCTTAATAAATTTTTGTACAAATTTTATATAAAATTTTCAAATGATTTACTATCAAACTCCATTTACCATTATTTTCTTTATGTACTGACATATTATTTTTCCTTTCTATCTATTATATTTTTTATTTAATTCATTTAATATGCTAACTTTTTATGCTCTAATTTGCATAGAATTACTAAATATGAGGTAAAACTCTTGAATAGATAAAGGGAATTAGGAATGTGAGTAATTTAAAAATAATGCTCCTGAACCAAGAATCGATGAAGTTCCAACATTTTCAAATGATATAAAGGAGGAAAAATGAAATATAAGTGTCCTTGCTGAAATCAATATACCTACAATTTTAAACCAAATGGTAGTTTTGACATATGTCCAGTTTGTTTTTGGAAAGATGACCTGGTTCAAAATAACAACCAACATTATGAAGGTGAAGCAAATAAAATTTCATTACTAGAGGTGCGACAAAACTATTTAACATTTGGTGCTAGTGAAGCAATTTTTCTAAAAAGAGTCCGCAAACCTACAGAATCTGAATTAAATACTGAAAAATAAAAATAACTAACTGACAATGGAAACTACTCCAAAATCAGTTAGCTATTTTTAATATTATAATTTATGTTGCCAAAACGTTACCATTTACAATATCATTTCTTAAAAAAACAATGTTTATAATTGCTTTTGAAAAATTGATATTATTCCCACTCAATTGTTGAAGGTGGCTTTGAAGTTATATCATAAACAACACGATTAATACCACGAACATTATTTGTAATTGTTGTCGAAATGTCTGTTAAGATGTCAAAAGGAATTGGATAATACTTTGCTGTCATCCCATCAATTGATGAAATAGCACGAATTCCTAAAACATATTCATAACTACGCTCATCTCCCTTTACACCTACAGTCATTGTATTTGTTAATACTGTAAAATATTGCCAAATTTCACGATCTAAATTTGCTTCTTTAATCTTTTGGCGTAAAATTGCATCACTTTCCTTAACAATTGTTAATTTTTCTTCTGTAATATCACCAATAATTCTAATTGCTAATCCTGGACCTGGAAATGGTTGACGATAAACTAGCTCTTCACTAAGCGCTAATTCTAGACCTAATTTTCGCACTTCATCTTTAAATAACCATTTTAATGGTTCAACAAGTTCAAATTCCATTTCTTCAGGAAGTCCTCCAACATTATGGTGAGACTTGATTGTTTGAGCTTGACTTGTTCCACTCTCAACAATATCAGTATATAAAGTTCCTTGTGCTAAAAATTTAGCATCTGTTAATTTCTGTTTTTCTTCTTCAAACGTTTCAATAAATAAATTTCCAATTATCTTACGTTTTGTTTCTGGATCACTAACTCCAGCAAGTTCAGACATGAATTTTTCTTTAGCATCAACTACAACTAAGTTTAAGTCCAAATCTTTTAATGATTCTACAACTTGTTCAATTTCATTTTTACGTAAAAGTCCATGGTCAACCATAATACATGTAACTTGACCTGGTATTGATTGAGCTAAAAGTGCTGCTACTACAGTTGAATCAACACCACCTGATAAAGCACAAATAACCTGATCATCCTTAACTTGATTTTTAATTTCTGCTTTTAATTGCTCAACATAATTATGCATTGTCCAGTTTCTTTCTACCCCACAGATTGCTAAGAAATTATCTATCATTACCGTTCCATGTGTCGTATTTGTTACTTCTGGGTGAAATTGAACACCGTATTGCTCTTTTGAACTATGTTTAACCATTGCTAAAATTCCATTTAAACTGTCAGCAAGGTCAATTAAACTATCATTTGTTAATTCCACATGATAACCATGACTCATCCAAACAGTTTCATTTGGAAGTAGTCCTTTTGTAAATTCATTTGTTTCTTTAATTTTAATCTCATTTAAACCAAATTCTTTTACTTCACTAG
>CAZFWW010000135.1:0-2310 GCA_964522645.1 uncultured Mycoplasmatales bacterium | reverse complement strand
TTAGAAAAAGCAGGAATTGTTGCAGAAGAAATTAAAACTTATGAAGATATTGAAAAAGCATTTGCAACATTAAGTGAGAAAAAAAGTGAGTTAGGTATTGAAGATGTTTTAGCATTTACAACAAAAGAAACATGGGTTACAGGAATGCATTTATTTAATATTTTACTTGCTGGTTCTGGTGCTGAAGCAACGCAAAAATTTATTGATGGTGATAGTGAAGCACTGAATACAGATAATTATGCAAAATTTACTAAATTATTAATGGAAAATTCAGTTGGTGATTTATCAACAATTGATTACGATACTGAAGTATCTAATTTTGCAACAGGTAAGTCGGCATTCTTATTCCAAGGGAATTGGGCATTAGGAAACTTAGAAGCAGCAGGATACAATACAGATAATTTAACGTTTATCCCACTTGCATATAATGAAGAAACGGCAGGAAAATTACCAATAGGTGTACCGAGTTATTATGTGGTAAATAAAAATGCGGATGTAACATCTTCATTAAAATTCTTAAATGATATGGCTGGAACAGAACTAGGACATAAATATATGGTAGAGGAAGCATTAATGATACCAGCATTTACAAATGTTGATTTAAAACCTAAAGATCCACTTGCTAAAGTAATTATGGATTATAACGCAGCTGGAAATGTATTACCTTGGTTATTTGTGGAATTTCCAGATGGTTTCACAATGAATACTTATGGTCCAGTTTATGATAATTTCTATAAAACAGGTGATGAAGAAACATTTATTAATGGAATTAAAACAACGCCGTAAAGTTTAAAACTCAGGATTAATAATTGTTAAAGTGTAACTTAAATTTAAAGTTACACTTTATTTGAAAGGAAAAAAATGACAAAAAAATTAAAAGATAAAAAAGTTGTTTATTGGCTATTTGTTTTGCCAGCATTATTTGCATTTATCATGACAATTGTTATACCATTTATTATTGGAGTGTATTATTCATTTACGGAATGGAATGGTTTTAAAGTTGGAGAGTTTGTAGGAATTGAAAATTATTTAAAAGTTTTAGGAGATACAAGTTTTCGCTATGCATTTGTACTGACATTTATTTTTTCATTTATTTCAGTAATTTTAATTAATGTGGTTTCATTTGCTCTTGCAACACTAGTAACCCAAAAACTAAGAGGAGTTAACTTCTTTCGAGCTGCTTTCTTTTTACCCAATTTAATTGGAGGTCTGATTTTAGGTTATATTTGGCAATTTATCTTTAATGGTGTAATGATGGATGTTATTGGATATTCACCATTATCAAATGCTAATTCTGCTCTGTTTGCAATCGTTTTTACACTGACATGGCAATATGCAGGATATATAATGATGATTTATGTTACTGCAATGTTGAATATTCCACAAGATGTAATTGAAGCGGCAAAAATTGATGGTGCCAATCGTTTTAATCAGATGATTTATATCAAATTACCGATGCTGGCTTCGGCATTTACGATAACTATATTTTTAACACTAGTAAATTCATTTAAACAGTTTGACGTTATCTTCTCGTTAACATCTGGTGGTCCTTCACGTCAACTCGCATCAGGAGAAGTAGTAAATGCAACTAATACACTTGCAGTTGATATTTATCAACGTGCATTTCAACTTAAGTATATGAGTCAAGCACAAGCTGAAGCAGTAATATTCTTTATCATTTTGGCAATATTGTCAATTATTCAAGTTAGATTTACGAAAAAGAAAGAAGTGGAGGCATAATGAAAAAAAAACATTCAAAAATTATTATTTACATCGCAATAATCTCGTTAGTAATTTTGTGGATTATGCCAATCTTTTTAGTTGTGATTAACGCAGTAAAAGATTATCAGGAAGTTCTTAATAATAAGTCGGCTTTACCAGCAATGCCAATTCAACAAGGGATAACTAATTTTCAAGCAATTATGGAAAATGAAAATTTAAATTTTCTGAGTTCGTTATTTAATTCAGTCTTGATCACTACGGTATCATTATTTACTTTAACAATTGTTGGTGCAATGGCAGCATGGGTACTTGTACGAACAAAAACTAAAAGTTCTAATATCATATTTTTAATGTTTGTTGCTTCAATGGTAATCCCATTTCAAGCAGTTATGTTACCACTTGTTAGTTGGTTTGCCAAGGTCTCGGAAGTTACCGGTATACCGCTAACACGTAGTTATCAAGGAATTGTTCTTGCTTATACAGGATTTGGTAGTGCATTAACGATATTTATGTATCACGGTTTTATTAAATCGATTCCTTATGAGTTAGAAGAGGCAGCAAGAATTGATGGATGTAATCAATATCAGA
>CAZFWW010000134.1:0-2375 GCA_964522645.1 uncultured Mycoplasmatales bacterium | reverse complement strand
ATGTTTGGGATTTAACACAACTAGAAAAAGGTCTAGCACCAAAATTAAAGGATGAGAATGGTGATTTATTACCATATCAACCTGATCAACCATTAGATTATATATATAATGATAATGAAATCATCTCAGCATTAAAATAATTTCATTAGAAATATAAATAATATTATTAAATATAAGCGGATTAAACATGAAATTGTTTGGTCCGTTTTCTTAGTGAAATGCTTGATGTTTAAGTGAAATTTGTGTGTAGAATCAACAAATTTAAATATATGCAATTAGAAATTAAAGATAATGATATAATAGTAATATGGAAAAAAATGAACAATTAAACAAAAGAATAACAATAATAAAAATCATTTCAATAATTGCGTGTATTGCAATTTTTATTAAATTTGGTATAGTAACAATTTACTATGAAGAAGGATTTAATGAATTGGCTAAATATCAGTCAACAGTTGAAATTACACAAGAATTACCACGAGGTGAAATTTTTGATAGCGAAGGAGTGCTATTAGCAGGTAATAAATTAACATATGATCTCTCATACATTGAATCAGGAATAAAGAGTAGTGACGAATTAATGGAGGATGCTCAAAAAATAACAAAAATAGTTGATATTGACTCTTCAACATTAACTGAAAGTGATTTGAAAGATTTATGGTTATCTAGCTACACTGATGGTGTATCAAACTTTGCTACCGCTGCAAAAAGAATTGATGCTGAAACACAAAAAAAATTAAAGAAACTTTATGATGATGGTGACCCTAACTATATATATGAATCAAATGAGGCGTATCGTGCAGTAGTGACGGATGAAGAAGTTCAAAAGCTGATTGATGAGTACGGAAAAGATACCCTTTATGTAAGAATAAAAATGAAACAATCAACAACAAAAAATCCGGTAGTCATTAAAAAAGATTTATCATTAAAAGAAAAATATGCAATAGATGAAAAAACTGGTGAAATAGGTGGCTTCTTTACAGTAGATGATTGGCAAAGAACATATCCGCAAAAAACGGTAATGCGTTCATTAATTGGAAATGTTGGTCAAATTCAGTTGGAGGACAGAACATTATATGAATCACAAGGTTATGATTTAGATGAAGAAGTAGGAACTAGTTATCTGGAAAAAGAATTAGAACCAATACTACATTCAACTAACCAAAAACTTGAGTGTTTTTTCGATGAAAGTGGAAATTTAATCCGAACAGAAGTAATTGATTCAGGAGAATTAGGAAATGATGTTCAATTAACAATTAATATAAAATTCCAAAAACACGTTGAAAAAATTGTAAAACAACAACTATCAGATAATGATTACAAGTATAATAATAATTCATTTGCAACGGTGACAGATCCACAAACTGGAAACATCTTAGCAATAGCTGGTCAAAGTAAATATGGTGAATTTTCAATTGGGAATTTCACGGCAGCCTATCCTGTAGGGTCAATCGTTAAACCTGCAGTACTATTGATGGGTTATGATTTAGGCGTTTGGGATTGGAATACATATATAAACGATACACCAATGTACATTAAAGGTACTCCAGTTAAAGCTTCATACCGAAATTACGGTTCAATAGATGAAATAACAGCACTTGCAAAATCATCAAACGTTTATTTTTATCAAATGTTTTTAAAAATTGCCGGTGTAACTTATGTTCCTAATGCTCCATTAAATGTAAACCCAAAGTATTATGATGTTGTTCGCCAAGAATTTGAACAATTTGGTTTAGGAACATCAACAGGAATCCAAATAGACAATGAGATGCAAGGGGTTCGTGGTTCTGAAATTTCACCAGGTAAATACTTGGATTTAGCTAATGGTCAATATGATACGTATACTAA
Source organism: uncultured Mycoplasmatales bacterium (assembly GCA_964522645.1). GTDB lineage: Bacteria > Bacillota_I > Bacilli_A > UBA3375 > UBA3375 > CAZFWW01. The sequence goes on along the minus strand of CAZFWW010000134.1, from coordinate 527 downwards.
TTTACAAGTATCACAATTTATTTCGACAATTGCTAATGGTGGTACGAGATATCGAATTAATTATTTGAAAAAAGTAACAACTGCTGGTGAACAAGGAGAACTTGGAAAGGTAATTTATGAACAGAAACCAGAGCAATTAAATAAATTGACGATGTCAACCAAAGATATAAATCATACAAAAGAAGGAATGGAAGCATGTGCTAATCGCTCTTATGGAACGGGAAACACAGGTGGATACAATAATTTATCGGTTCCTTCTGCTTGTAAAACTGGAACAAGTGAGGACTTTTATACTGATGAAGAGACAGGAATCACTCACAAAGTAAATAATGCATCGTTTATTAGTTATGCTCCGCAAGAGAACCCAGAAATTGCAATTTCAATTTTAATGCCATCATATACAAGTGATGGAGTATTTACAGCAAATCGCCGTAATGGTGCATATTATGCAAAATTAATCCAAGATTACTATTATAAGGAGATAAAATGAGAATAGGACATTCATATGATGTACATCGTTTAAGTAC
>CAZFWW010000133.1:0-2495 GCA_964522645.1 uncultured Mycoplasmatales bacterium | reverse complement strand
TAGATATGTTTTAACGATTTTTTCACATTTATCGCATAATTTGTACTCTTCATCTTCAAGTGTCACGTTTGTAAATTGTGTTTCTTCATAATATTTACGACAACGTGGACATTCAACATGATCATACTTTTCAACTTTAATTGTTCCAATCTCTGAATTAAATCCGTCAATTTCATCAGTAGTTAATTCTACTTTTGAAACGATGAATAGAATATCTAAATCTTCGATTGATTTTAAAATTTCCATGTATTCTTCGTTTGCATTAATTGTCAACATTGATTCCAATGATTTTCCAATTACTTTTTCGTTTCGTTTATTTTCAATTGCTTTATTTACTTCTTGTCTAATTTCCATAAACTTTGTAAATTTTGTTTTAATCTCATCACTTTGATATCCTGATGTTTGTGGAAACTCTTGCATGAAAACTGCTTCTTCACTTATATATCCATAAGCTTCATAAGTAGTATGCGGAATAATTGGCGTTAACATTCTTAATAGTGCATCAACATGGTTATATAAAACAGTTTGAATCTGACGACGACGTTTATTGTCTTTTGTTTCGATATAAATAATATCTTTAATGAAGTCCATATAAAATGAACTAAGTTCTAATGTAATATAGTTATTAATAATGTCAACAACACGTTTAAACTCATAATTATCGTATGCTTTTTCGACATCCGTAATGATTTCATCCAAACGAATCATCATATACTTATCAATTTCATGTAATTCTTCGTAAGCAATCAGGTCTGTCGCTGCCGAAAAGTCATTTAAATTACCAATCATAAAACGTGTTGTATTACGCATACGACGATAAATTTCTGAAACTTGGACAAGAATTTCTTCACTAATTCGCACATCGTTTTGATAATCACTTGATGCAACCCATAGTCTTAAAATGTCTGCACCCTTAGTTCCTGTAATTTCTTTTGGTACAATTGTATTACCAAGCGATTTTGACATTTTATTTCCTTTACCATCAAGAACAAATCCATGAGATAATACTGCTTTATATGGTGCTTTTCCTTTTGAAATATATCCTGTAATTAGTGAAGAGTTAAACCAACCACGATATTGATCTGATCCTTCTAAATATAAATCAGCTTGATATTGATTTAAACGTTTTTCACTAACAGCTGAATGTGAACTTCCTGAGTCAAACCATACATCCATAATGTCCTCTTCTTTAGTAAATAAACCATTTGGTGAATTTGGATGTGTATACCCTGCTGGTAATAAATCTTTTGCTTCTTTTTCGAACCAAATATTTGACCCATGCTCTTCAAATAATTTTGCCACATGTTCAATTAATTCCTCATCGAAAATCGGTTCATCATTTTCAGCATAAAATATTGGAATTGGAACACCCCATTTACGCTGACGCGAGATACACCACTCATTACGTCCTTCAATCATATTATAAAGACGTACTCTTCCCCATTCATTAATCCAATCAACATTATTAATTGCTTCTAACATTTCAGCTTTAACTGGGTCAATATGAGCAAACCACTGTGCAGTTGCTCTAAACATTACTGGTTTTTTTGTACGCCAATCATGCGGATATGAGTGTTTAATGAAACTTAATTTTAATAAGTGACCTGTACTTTCTAAATCTTGGCCAATTTCTTTATTTGCATCTTCATAGAACATTCCTTCATATTTACCAGCAAATTCATTCATTTTACCATATGCATTAACTACAGAAATAACATCTAGTCCATACTTTTTCCCGACAATAAAGTCGTCCTCACCATGTCCAGGTGCTGTATGAACACAACCAGTTCCACTATCAACTGTAACGTGATCTGCAAGCATTATAATTGTTTGACGCTCACTAAATAATGGGTGTTGTAATTTAGTCATTTCTAATTCTGAACCTTGATACTCACCCATCACTTCGTATTCTTCCAATTCAAGGGCTTTAACAAATTCTTCAACTAAATCACTAGCAACAATGAATTTTTTATTAGTTGTTTGAATGTGACTATACATAAAGTCAGCTCCAACTGCTACCCCTAAGTTTGCTGGTATCGTCCATGGTGTTGTTGTCCAAATAACAATTTGCGTATCTGCAAATCGCTCATCTTCAATAATGTCCATTCCAACATAAATTGCTGGAGAAACTTTATCTTGATATTCAATTTCAGCTTCTGCTAATGCTGATTGTGATGTTGGTGACCAATAAACTGGTTTTAATCCTTTGAAAATCAAACCTGCTTTTGCCATTTTACCAAAAACACGAATTTGTTCTGCTTCATATTTTTCATCTAATGTCACATAATAATCTTCACGACTTGCTAATAATCCTAATGTGAAAAACTGATCTTTTTGATTATCAACTTGCTTAAGTGCATAATCTTTACATGCATCTCTAAATTCATTTACGGTTAAACGATCACGCTTTACTTTTCCTTTTTTTAATAAAGCAGATTCAATTGGTAGACCATGAGTATCCCATCCCATAATCATTGGTGCATAAAAACCATTCA
>CAZFWW010000132.1:0-2540 GCA_964522645.1 uncultured Mycoplasmatales bacterium | reverse complement strand
AACTGTTGTTTTTATATGACTTTGATCGCTATGTGGCTCCAAAATTTGGTGATAGATATAGTGAGATGTATGTGGAGGCAGATATCTTATATTCAGTTATTAAACGTGGTGTGGAAGATGGTTCAATTAAATTAAAATTTGAGACGCCTGAAATAATGTCTTATATATTAGTTGAAACGTTTTACAGTCTGGTTTTGAGGTATTCTATTTTAAAAGATAATAATTATTCCAAACGCTTTACGAGTGCTTCAGTAATGAATTTGAAAAAATTTATTTTAGAATCCATTAAAAATTAACTTTAAGTATAAAGTACTAAAAAATTGTTAGGATTTAATGAAAATATCCACAACCAATAATTATGTGCTATAATATGTTGGTATCTATTACGGGGTTTTAAATGTTCCCAATTTATTACTCGGTTTTGGATGAATAAAAAATAGTTAGGGAGAAACAAATGACACAAGAACGTAGATTAGAAATCATTAAAGATTTCGGTAAAAATGAAAATGATACAGGAAATACAGCAGTGCAAATCGCACTTTTAACAGAAGAAATTAACCACTTAAATGAGCACTTAAAAACTCATAAAAAAGATAACCACTCACGTCGTGGATTATTAGTAAAAGTTGGTAAGCGTCGTAACTTACAAAAATATTTAGCGAAAAAAGATTATGAACAATATAAAGAAGTAATTGCTAAATTAGGATTAAGACGATAATTTTATTAAAAAGCACGCTTGTGCTTTTTTTTATGTATCTTGGCAGTTGCATTAATAATAGTTATTTACTGATAGTATTTTTACTACAACTGTTAAGTGTGATATAATAATACTAGTTTAGATGAAGGAGAAATATGCGATTAAAACATAAGCCATGGGCAAATGAATACATTAAAGAAAATCCAGAAATTTTCATTCAAAATGTAGAACAATTAAAAGAATTTATCAAAGGTGGTAAGGAAGTTCGCTTTGAACTTGGGACAGGTAAGGGACAATTCATTTATCAACATGCAAAAAACAATCCAGATATTATTTTTATTGGCGTTGAGCGTTATAAAAGCGTAATTGTTACAGCAGGTCAAAAATTAGAGGAGAGTCCGCTACCAAATTTAAAATTATGGGCAATTGACGTTGCTGAATTAATTGAGATTGAATTTTTAAAAAATAGTTTGGATATAATTTACTTGAATTTTTCTGATCCGTGGCCAAAGAAGCGTCACACTAAACGTCGTTTGACAAGTGAAAGTTTTTTACCAATCTATGATTATTTATTAAAAGAAGATGGTCATATTGAATTTAAAACTGACAATCAAGGACTATTTGAATATAGCTTAGAAAGTTTTCCAGCAAATAATTGGAAAATCAGTAATATTTCCCTTGATTTACACAGCACAGATCGTGAAAACATTAAAACAGAATATGAAGAGCGTTTTTCGGAAAGAGGATTTAGAATCAACTATCTAGAAGCACGTCGATAAAGGAGAAAAGATGAGTATTAAGTTAATAGAAGAATTAACTGCAATTAAGGCAGTAAGTGGACATGAAGCACCAGTAAGAGAGTATTTACATGAAAAATTAACAGTTTATACAGATCAGATAATGGGAGATAACCTAGGGGGAATAATTGCTAAATTACCTGGTTCAAAACCAGGGAAAAATATTGCAGTAGTTGCTCACATGGATGAAGTTGGAATGTTAGTAAAAGCAATAACAGATCGTGGACTTATTAAAATTGCGAATGTTGGAGGACTTGTACCTGAATCATTAATCTGTCAACATGTTGAATTAATTAATCGTAAAGGTAAAATTTTTCCTGGAGCAGTAATGGGAGTATCTCCACATAATAATAAAGGGGATAAAGTTACACTTGATGATATTTTAATTGATTTTGGTTTCAGTTCAAAAGAAGCAGTTTTAAATGCTGGAATTAACCTAGGTGATCAAATCATTATGCGTAGTGAATTTTGTGAACTTGCAGATGGTAAAATTATGTCAAAAGCATTTGATAATCGTTTAGGATGTGCTGCAATTGTTGAATTAGCAAAAGCATTTAGTACAAAAAAATTTGCGGGTAACTTATATTTATGTGCAAGTGTTCAAGAAGAAGTTGGATTACGTGGTGCACAAACGTTAATGCATGCATTTGATGAAGAAATTGATTATGTTCTAGTAATTGATGTATCTCCAGTTGATGATACAATTAAAGTTGATGGTTGTAAGTTAAGTGAAGGAACATTAATTCGTGTTAAAGATCCAAGAATGATTTTAGATTATAATGAAGTTGGATTATTACAAGAATTAAGTGAAAAACATAATATTAAGGCTCAAAATTTCTTTTCAACTGGTGGAACTGATGCGGCGCAAATTCAAATTCAAAATCAAGGGTATATTACATGTGCTTTATGTGTTCCGGGTAGAAACCTACACACAAATAACTCAATTATTGATATTAAAGATTACGAAGCAACTCGTGAACTTGCGATTAAATACATTGAAGCAAAACTAGGAGAATAATGGTATTAACAGGATATTATAATCAAGA
>CAZFWW010000131.1:0-2688 GCA_964522645.1 uncultured Mycoplasmatales bacterium | reverse complement strand
AATGAAAAAAATACTTGTAAAGAATGATAAATTTATTGATCAAAATGGTCGTGAGGCAATTTTACGCGGAATTAATATGGTTTGTAAAGAAAAAGAACAGAACTTTTTAGGAAATTATCAAGAAAAAGACTTTTTAAATCTTAAAGAACTTGGATTTAATGTAATTCGTTTAGGTGTCTTTTGGAAGGCAATTGAGCCAGAACCAGGAATTTACGATGAAGAATATTTGGATGAGATTGAACTATATGTAAAACGTGCTCAAAAACACGGAATGAATATATTTATAGATATGCACCAAGATTTATTTGCTGATAGTTTTTCAGATGGAGCACCAGACTGGGCGATTATTAATGAAGAAAATCACGTTGCAACTGACCTTTGGAGTGAATCGTATTTACTTAGTAAAGCTGTTCAAACTTGTTTTGATGATTTCTTTGCGAATAAAGAAGTGGCAAATGGTATTGGTCTAATGGATCACTACTTAAAAATGTGGGAAAATATCCTTAAGCGTTTTAATAAGTACGACAATGTTATCGGTTATGACTTTATGAACGAACCATTTATTGGAACTGATGTTGACCATTTATTAGGGAAATTAATGGAAACATTAGCCGTAGTTCTAAATGAAACTGATCCCGATAAAATTCAAGAACTATGGTTTGATCCAAGTAAAAAAGAAGAGTTAATGGGAATCCTATCAAATCCGGAGAGTTTTGAGCAGTTGGTTCGAAATGCTCAGGATATACCACGTGCATTTGAAGCATTAAAATTAATGCCATTTTACGAAAAATGTATGGATTTAATTGAAGCATATGACCCAAGTGCAATCATCTTTATGGAAGCAAATTATTTTGCTAATATGGGAATGAAATCAGCAGTTAAAAAAGTTGATCGCAAGGTTAATCAGTGTTATTCACCACATGGTTATGATATTTTAGTTGATACAGAATTATATAATATTTTTGATCCATCACGTATTGAATTAATCTTCGCTACTCATGATGAGGTAGCTCGTGGAACAATGCCAACACTTGTTGGCGAATGGGGATGTTTCCCAGAAGCACTTGACCCACACTTAGAACAAGCAAAAGTTATTACTGGAATTTTTGAAAAAATGTTAGCAAGTGATACGTACTTTGATTTTGAACATCTATATGGAAACCGAATTGTTGAAGTATTAAAACGTGCATATCCAGTAGCAATTGCTGGTCAGGTAAAATCATATCACTATGACTTCGAAAAAATGGAATTTACAATGAATATTGGTAACTGTAAAAATGAAGCATCAATCATCTATGTACCAAATGCAGATAAGTTAAAAGAAATTATCGGAGTTAACGAGTATCAAATTGAATTTATTGGGGAAAGTAATAATGCGTATGTTCACTTTACACCACAACAAAAAGAGATGAGGGTTGCGTTCAAGTTAACCGGAGGGGAATAAGATGTATTTTGAAGTTGAAAAAGTTGAAAGACAACTAAAAGAATTAGATGCTAATCGTTTCTATGATCATTATAAAATTGAAGAAGTTGAATTTGCAAGGGGAAAATATCGTGATTTTAAACAAATTGATATAGAAGCATGGCGTAAATTTAAATGTGGAATTGATAAATGGGGTGATCCAAAAGAACGATACTGGTTTACTAAAATCATTGAAATACCAAAGCATTTAGCAGGTAAAGAGGTATGGATTAATTTAAAAACAGGAAGAGAAGAAGATTGGGATTTAAATAAAAACCCGCAATTCCTTTTACAAGTAAATGACCAAATAGTGCAAGCATTTGATATTAATCATACGCAGTGTTTACTTGCCAAAAATGCTAAAGCAGGCGAAAAATATAAAATTGATTTTCAAGCATATAGTGGATTTGCTGAACATCATGTAGAATTTATTTTAAGTTTATCAGCATATGATAAATTAAGTGATGATACATATTTTGATTTACATGTTTCACTTGAAGTTGCACGTCGATTACACGAAAATGATTATCGTCGAATTCAAGTTTTAAGCATTTTAAATGAAGCGGCAAATATGATTGATTTTCGCGCACCACATACACCAGAATATTATCAATCACTTACAAATGCCCGTGAATTATTAGCCCAAAAAATTTATGAAGACAAAACAATGGCTGAATCATATACAGCAAGTTGCGTTGGACATACCCATATTGATGTTGCTTGGTTATGGGACTTAGAGCAAACACGTGAAAAAGTTGTTCGTAGTTTTGCAACAGTGTTAAAACTAATGGATGATTATCCAGAGTACCGCTTTATGTCAAGTCAACCACAATTGTATGAATTTTTAAAAGAAGAAGCACCAGATTTATATAAACAAGTTCAACAAAAAGTTAAAACAGGACAATGGGAAGTTGAAGGAGGAATGTGGGTTGAAGCTGACTGTAACCTTGCAAGTGGAGAATCACTAATCCGCCAATTCTTATATGGGACACGTTTTTTCCGTGAAGAATTTAATAAAGAGTGTGAAATGTTATGGTTACCTGATGTATTTGGTTATAGTTACGCACTACCACAAATTTTGGAGCAATTTAACATTAAATACTTTATGACTACTAAGATTAACTGGAATGAATATAATAAAATGCCATATGATACATTTATGTGGAAAGGGATTGATGGAACAGAAGTATTAACTCACTTTGTTAGTGCAACAGATTATGAAAAAG
>CAZFWW010000130.1:0-2721 GCA_964522645.1 uncultured Mycoplasmatales bacterium | reverse complement strand
ACTTGCATATATGAAATTTATTTTAATTTACCTCTATCATATCATAATTATTTTTGTTGTGGATAAATTTAGCAATTAAATTAAACTACAAGTTTATTGTAAATTTTTTTTGCATTTTTCCACTGACAATTGCCTCCATTATTCCTAAAGTTATTATTACTTGTTCATCACTTATCACTGCTTCACCAGCACCAACTAGATAGTCATACAACATTTCATAATACTCGCTGTAACTTGTTTGGATAATCGGAATTTGTTGAGTTTCATCTGATGTATAGATTGTTGCGGGATTAAGTGTAAAGTGATATTTTGCATCACCGGGAAAAATTCCTTTTTTTAAATAACTTTCCGCAAGTTCAATTCCATACGCTTCATAGCAACCTGTCGTGCCATTAATGATAAAACGAGGTGGATCTTTATAAATAACTTGTGAAAAACGAATACGAACTCGAAGGTTATCATAAATTAATTTAATATCATAATAATCATCTATTGCCTGCTTTTCTTGGTATTTATTGTTGTTACCAAAATAGTAGTTCCTTTGGTTAGCAATATCACTTATAACTTGATCGGGCTTGCCAAAGATACTGACAATTTGATCAATAAAGTGGACGGCATGACCGTAAGTAAAACCATCATAAATTGTTCCTTGTCGATTAATATTATCTAACCGATATTGAGTATGATTTGATTCAATTTCCATTGCAGTACCAACTAAACCTTGATTAATTACTGCTTTAAATGTTTGAAAATCGCTATCAAACCGACGGTTTTGATAAACCTGCATTTTTACACCATATTCTCTAGCAAGACTAACCAATTTCTGATACTCTTTAACTGTATAACAAACTGGTTTTTCTATTAGAACATGTTTTTTAGCCATAATTACTTTTTTGGCATGTTCAAAGTGCATCTTTTCCGGACTTGTTACAACAATTAAATCAACCTCACTTGTTAATAACTGTTCCAGTTCTTCAAAGCACTTTAGATTACTAACACCTGGATAAGGCATTTCAAATTGATTATTACTACGTTTATAGTAACCAACTATTTCAAATTTATCTTGATTAATAAATGGTAAATGATAACGATTGGCACTTTTACCAAAACCAATAAATCCAATTTTTAATTTCATTTTACTCCTTAATATCTACCTATATTATACCTCAGAAATTGTATTGGTTAAAAATAAATATCTATAACTGCAATTTTATTGTTATAATAAAAGTAGAAGTTTAATGAAAAGGAGAAAATATGGATAGCAATTTACCAAAACTAACATGGAGTTTTACTAAAGTATCTAGCGTTTCTCAAACAATGAAAGATATGCTTGTGACTGGGGAAGAAGCACTATTCTCATATAAGAATGATACCGAAAATATTCTTATAACAAACAAACGTTTCATTATTCGTGAGAAAATTGGAATTCGTGAAAAGAAAACTGAAATTCACACTATTCCATTTAAAAACATTATTATGTATGCAACAGAAAATGGTGGAACTCTACATTTTAACAGTGAATTAAGATTATGGACAAATATTTTTGAAATTAACTTAATTTTTAATAAAGATTTAGATGTTCGTCAAGTAATTCGTATCTTAGCGGCAAATGTTGTTTAACTACCTTTGTTTCAACAATTGCTAATAAAAAATTAAAAATGAGTCTAAATAGGACTCATTTTTTTTATGTTAATTGGTTAAGGTAATTTTGAAATAGTGGTTGTAATTTTTCTGTTTCAATGATATTGACAATATCTTGCTTTAATGCATATGCTTTTGTTTCGTTTTCGCTGCAATATTCATATTGAAAATAGAGCATGCCGTTGTCAAACTCAATTACTAAATCTTGTAGTAACTTTTTATTTTCAATTTCTAAATAACTAATCCAGAATTTTTGCCAAACTTCACTGCTGATTTTTTTTTCACTCAACATCGCATTAATTTTACCAACTATTTCTGTAATTGCTTTTGATTCAATATGTAACACTACAGAAATACTATTTAAATTAATATTTTTAAAAATACTAATATATTTTTGCATCATTCACCTTTTAAACCTTTTCACATTAATTATACTATAATTATGCAAGTTTTTCAATTTTTGGCTTATTATTAACTAATTAACTAAATTATTTGAAAATACTTTTTAATTACTATATTAATTTACATATTCGATATTATCTATAAAAAATCCCCTTATAAATCAAGAGGTTTTTTTATAACTAAATGATAATAATAAAAACAACCCAAAATTCATTAAAATAATATAACTAGAAAATGAGAAATCGGGAAAATAAACAAGAGATGTTATGGACATTAACATTTTATACGAAATCTTAGAATGTTTATCCTTATATATTGTATAACAATATATAGTTAAAGCTGTTATATTCCAAATTAAATATACGATATTAAGTATTGTAGGAAAACTTTATTCGTTATAAGTCATGATAACAACTAAAGTTGTAATAAAGACTATTGATATATTTTTTATAATGGTACGCATCTATATGCACCTCCACTATATCGAGTATATGTTTTTATTGCTGAAGTATAATCGCTATATCTATTTATAATTGATTTTTTCATGTTTCTCCTTTCTTGTTACTTATATTATATCACAAAAAGAAAAAGTTTACTTTTCGTTGCATAATTTTATTTTTCACTCAATCTAAAGTAAGTATAAGTGATTAAATACTTCAGAAAATGAAATACAAAAGT
>CAZFWW010000129.1:0-2740 GCA_964522645.1 uncultured Mycoplasmatales bacterium | reverse complement strand
TATTTAATACAACAAAATCAACTATTAGAAAATCTCTTAAATTACTCGTAAGCCAGGGATATATCCACGTAATTAATCAATCAGGATATTACGTTAACTCATTTGATATTATTCGCTCATTTAATGCGCTTAGTTTACGTTCATTTTCAGAGATGCACCCAAACGATAAACTAGAAAACAAAGTATTATTTTTTGATAAACTACCAGCACCTGAGGATGTTGCTCAAAAATTGAACATTGAGACTTTTGATCCAGTTTTTTTCGGAATTAGAATTCGTATTGTTAATGATATAAATGTACAAATGGAATCAATTTATTTTCCTGAATATTTATTTCCGGAGTTAACAATTGGGGATTTTTCTGGTTCATTATTTGAATACGTTGAACGTAAGTATAAAATAGCTTACTCAATTAAAGATATTAAAGCCGATACTATTCCAATTGCTTTTGAAAAATATTTACCGACATTCGCTAAAAAACCATTACTAGTAATTGAAGATGTTTCAAGGTTAAAAGATGGAAGAATTTTTGAATATTCGCAAACATATCAATTAAATTATTCATTAACAGTCGTTTCTCACCGATAATTTAAGCAAATTCAATCATTTTTTTAGTATAATAAATTAGATAGGAGTACAAACATGGAAATACTGATTGGGATATTAGTTATTGTTTTATTTGCATTTATTTGCTATTACACAATAACAGTTAATAAAATTAAAAAACGTTGTGCAAAATACATTGAAACGCATGATGAAATATTAGATATCGAACAGAAAATTAAGGGTGAATTATCACGTACCAAAAAAATATCTAAAAATGAAGAGAGCATTAAACTATTTGATGAATGGCTTCGTGAATATGAGCACTTTAAAGGTGAAATTGAAATCATCAGTCACCTAATTACAAGAATTAAAAACACTAATAACTTCGGTCACAGAAAAGAGTTTCATAGTTATACAGCGGAACTTAATGTACATTTAGAAGGATTTAAAGATCGTTTATTAATTCTGTTTAATAAAATTAATAAATATACGAGCTATGAGTTGGAAAATACACGTATTTCCCTAGAATTAAAAGAGCGTATTAAAGATTTAACAAATGAGTTTGATGCAAAATTAAGATACTTAGAAATCTATAGTCAAAGTTTTGACAATCAAATTAACGAAGTAAATGTTGAAATCCAAGCATTTGAACAACTACAGCGTGAGGGAGAATACCCAGAAGGACGAACAATTTTAAAGGCATCGTCTAAACGAATTGATAACATTGATTATGTACTAAGTCTTATTATCGACTTACAATCACATATCAATAATTTAAATTCTCAAATTACTAAAATCGAAACAATTAATGAGAAAATTACCAAATTAAATTTCAGTATTAATCTAAAGGATTTTAATTCAAAGGTTGAAAACTTTAAAATTAATACCAACAAACTGTTAAACGAAGTAACATACCTTGACTTTAATCACGAAATTAATAAAGAAGAATTACGTACTTTAAAAAATAACCTTAAAGAACTTGATGAAGATATTACTGAATATAAAGGGATTGTTGAAGAAAAATCAACGTATATTTATGAAATTATCGAATACTTAAAAAACAATGAAGTTTTAATTGAACAAAGTGAAGATATTCTTAAAGGTGCTTATGATGAACGTCAAAAAATCAGTCAATTATATCAACACGAAGACATTGAAAAACACGTTGGGAAAATTGATGAGCAAATCGAGCAATACACTAACTTTAAAGTTGACTATACAGAACTTATTGATATTATTTATAATGGTAAAGAAGATTATGCAAATTTAAAATCAAGAATTGTTAAAGCAAATAAATACTTACACCGTATGCTAAGTAACATCAAGGGAGTATTACTTATTTTAAGAGATATTCGTACTGATGAAATCAATGCTCATCATATGGTTAAACAATACCAGAAAAATGTTATTGAAATTGATTTATACTTAAGAAGTTATAATCATCAAAATCATGTTAGCACTAACCTTAAAAACATTTTAACTGACATTGATATTAAACTTGATATGCTCCAAGAAGAGTTAAATAAAGAACCATTAAACATTACCAATGTTCGTAATTTAAATGCTAGTGTTGCAAAATTAATTCAAGAGGTAACAGAAACAAAAGCCCACGAGAATATTAAACAACGTGAAGCAGCAAAATATTTAATTCTTTACTTTAATCGTTTTACACATACCCAAGATGGTATTAATTATTCACGTCGCTTTAATGCATTATTTAATGATCATGATTATAAACGTATTCTTAAAGAATCATATGAATTATTAAAAGGTTCAAATAAAGATGGCGATCAAATCTATAAACGAATCGTGAACCAAGTTCAAGTAAAACCATTTGAACACATTTTAGTCAATAGTGAAAAATAAAAAACTTCGGACATTTGTAAAGTAGTACCAATAATTTAAACAATTAAATAAAAGCTTTTTTAAGAGTTGATTTCGATATTGTATCGGAGTCAACCTTTTTTTATTCCATTGAAATCTATACTTATTATAATATTTTATATATTTTCAACCGTTAATTCTAACTCTTTAAATGATTGGCATTTTTGTTTGGAGCCTTATCTAAACAAAGTCCTTTTCTAGACACACTTTGTATGATTTAATTTTCTTTCTGTTTCATTCGATATACTAGGCTGGTATTGAATAGGTTAAAATTAAATAGACAGTTTTACTAAGGTTACTTAAAATGATAA
>CAZFWW010000128.1:0-2882 GCA_964522645.1 uncultured Mycoplasmatales bacterium | reverse complement strand
TTTGAGATATCTGAATATTAATTTGATTAATTTGCTCCTGATTTTGATTAATTTGGTTTCGCATTTCGTTTAAATCACTTTCAAATTTCTCTAACTTCGATGATAACTCAGCGATTTCATTTTTTTTCGCTTCAATCTCACTATTATATTTTTCTAACTGATTATTGGATTCTGTAACATTACTTTGAATATCATTTACTGATGTTGCCAAGATATAATACTTGGATGTCGAAATTAAACACAATGTTAAAAACATACCTGCTATTATTTTTTGCTTCATTTTAGATTTCCTTTCTGTGTATTAGTTCTCACATATTATAACAAAAAGGAATAACACCTGTTGGTATTATTCCAATTTTTCTAATTACTCGATAATATTTTGATTATTTTAAAAAAGTTTTCATGCTCAATTGTTGCATTTACATAATCATCTATTTCATATAAATTAGCAATAAACTTAATTTCAAATGTTTCATTTAGATTATTTTCAATTTGCATGATTAAATCTTGATTATTTTTTATAAATTCTTTTGAAAAAGATATGTTAATTATTTCTCCCTTAGGAGCTTTTATAGCAAAGTTTTTATATTTACTTTCATTTTTTGAATATGCTTCTCTAATTGAAACAGTACCATAAAATAATTTTACTATTCCAAAATCATCGGCACTTAAATAACGTTCAATATTTCTTTTTGGAAATACTTTATTATTAATCATTTTCTCATTAAATACATCTGAAATTTTGCTTTCATCTGTAAGTAGCTTTTTAATTTCACGTTGCGATAATTTTTGCCCATAATAATCACACCAAGGTAAATGTTCATTCTTTTTAGATGTTATTCGTTCAAAATAGTCATCAATTTGAATTTTTACATTCTTTTCCAAACAATGTGGACAACAAAGGCGTCGCGATACGTAAGAATAGTTTACAGGTTCATCTTCAAACATTTCAACCATTTCTTCTAGTGAATATAAGTTACTATCTTTGCTATCACGTACTTCGTACATTTTAATCATATTATTTCCCCTTTTTTGCCTTAACAATCTTAAATAATTTTAAATTTGCTAATTTTGAAGATAAGTAATTATTTTCCTTATCTTTATACATGAATGTTCCAGCATAAAATAATTGATATTTTTCTGTTGGGGCAACATTGTCTGATAATTTAAAACGATAATTAAATTTATCTTCTATTGCTTGGAGCTGTTTTTCACTCATGGCAATTTCTAAAGCAAGTTGATTATTCTGTTGACACTTTAAAAAACATTTGTTTTTATTAATTCGCTCAACGCTAATTGTAAATCGATCGCTAATTGCTTGTTTTGTAAAATTATTAGGTTCCATTTTCTTTAAAACACGGAATTTTTTTAAACGGTAAAAATCTTCTATATCTTCAGTTAATTGAAAATCATTTGTATATTCTTGATTTTTATCTGTATAGTCATTAATACCTTTTTCACATACTTTAGCAAAAAGATTAATATCTTCATCCGTTAACTTTGCTTCAACACTTGATTTTGTAAATATTTCATTCATATGCCCTCATTTCAAAAAAAGAATATTTTGGTCCTTGAACCAAAATATCTAATCTTATGTTTAATTATTATTAATTCTTAAATATTATAGCATAAATGTTCTATTTTTACTATAATTTAATCTCTTATATTTAGAAGTTAAAACTATAGTATTAATTAAAAATATGCTAATGGAACTTAAATCTTATCTTTTTCTTTTAAATTATAAATTATTACTAATACTAATGGTAATTGTCTTGTTATAGTCCAAAACCATTCTAAACCATATTTTTCTTGCATAAAATAAGTAAATCTTCCATAACCAATTGCAAGTAGCATAATTATAATTATTAAAACTATCAATAATAATGGCTTTTTCATTTTTCCTCCTTTTTATATTGTTCATATTATTTAAATGTATTTTTATGTATAATTTAGATGTAATTTAAAAAAGAAAGTTAATAACATATTATGCTATTAACCTACTATATTTTCCCAGTTTATCTTTCAAGAAAAGAATACTTTTTACCTTTAACAATAAGTACTTTTTCAGTAAAATCGATGTCCTCAATTTTTTCTTGATAATGAACATCATCGATTATAGTTTTTAGGTACATTTCTCCATTCGTGTTTACAATTTCATAATTATACTCATCCGTTAATGAATATCCAGCAGCCGTTGGCTGTGCACTAAATGAGAAAAATGTATACCATAAATTTTTGGGCTTATTTAAAATTTTAATTTTCATTTCTCCTCCTTATTTACATTTAAATTATATCACTTTTAAAGAGTTTTGTGCACAATTTAATTAAATTTTTATGTTTACTATTATCATTAAACAAAAAGCACTAACTTTAAGTTAGTCCTTTAAATTTTTATTATTTTAAATTATCGATTGCATACTGAGCTTCTTCAGCAGTATACTTTTCTCCATATTCACTTACTAATTGATCATATAACTCTGCATCTGACATTGGCACTGTTTTTTGATAACTTTCTGCTGATTTTAAGGCATTTTCTTTCCAATCAACTATAATATTATCTATCGCATATTGTGCTTCTTCGGCAGTATAATTTTCACCATACTCACTTATCAATTGATCATATAATCCTGCCTTTGACATTGGCATTGTTTTTTGATAACTTTCTGCGGATTTTAAGGCGTTTTCTTTCCAGTCAACTACAATATTATCGATTGCATATTGTGCGGCCTCTTTCGGATAATTTTCACCATATTCACTTGTCAACTGTTCGTATAATCCTGCTTTTGACATTGGAATAGTTCTTTGATAACTTTCTGCGGATTTAAGTGCAGATGTATATTCACGCGGAACACTTTCTTTTGTATCTTCTTTAATTTCTTCTT
>CAZFWW010000127.1:0-2980 GCA_964522645.1 uncultured Mycoplasmatales bacterium | reverse complement strand
ACTTGGTGTTGATAATATACAAGGAATTTTATCTAAGTTCATGCAAACAGCATAAATCCTTGCAGCATGCGCACCACCAACACGGATAAACTCACCATTCACAATTTCGTCTGGAAGTCTTTGCGGGATTTTCTTTTCAATCCAACATTGTAAATAGAGGAATAAAAATGAATTTTTAAAAACAACCAAACTTTGTCTAACTGCTTCAGCATCTTTCAAAGCTAGTTTATTAGCCATTGCCAAAAATTGTTCAGATACAATATCAACTATATTAACTGGTCTTTTTGCCAATATAGCACCAAGATCTGTTAAGCGTTCGGTACTTACTTCCCCTAAATCAAAATCTGGTACTGTCCAAAGTTTCGGTGTTTTTTGCCAAAAACCTTCCAACTCACTTACTTCATCAACTTCTTCACACTTAATACTCAACTTATCCATTAATTTTTGGACAGTACGATTAACAGTTGGATCTTTATAAGCGCCTAATATTTTTAGCCAATTTCCAATAACTCCTGTATTTTCTGGAACATTTCGATTAAGTAATAATTTTAAAATTAATAGCTTGCTCTTTTTTGTTTTGACTGACAACAATGCCATAAGTATTTCTTCTAACATTTCATCCGCAACATTTGGAATTAATTTAGGAGCAAAAAAATCAATGATTGGACCTTCACCAAGTGCGAAAAGTGGAATTAAAGCATCTAATTTATTCATTATTTCTTCATCGGTAATATCAAGATTTTCTAAGACACCAATTAAACTTTTCCTATCGCCTGGTCTCTGAGCAGAATCTAATGCAAAAAAGACAAAGTCTAAAGCCAGGTCACGTTGGATCAATTTACGATTAGTACCTTCAATTATAACTCCTGAAAAAGCTCCTATTGCTGGTGTGTTTACGCTTATACCAACTTCAATATGATCTGTAAACCTGTCTATTATCATTTCCTCTGTAACAAGTTCATTATTACTCAATTCTGCTCTGATATTATGCAATGCTGTTTTGATTCCTAAAAGATGACCTGCATACACTGACCAATCCTTAATGTATTCAACATTATGCGGAATTTCTAAATTCATTTCATGTACCAGACTAATTGCAATATCTCCATGTGAAGTATCAGAATGCTCATGCAATCTTCGCGATGAATTACAACTTGCTTCTATAAAGTTCAACGCAAACTTATCACCACGTGATTTAATTGCTTTAATTGCAATTTTTTTATATTTAATGTTCCAAAATCCTGCTGCTTTTTCTGCATCTAATCCAATAAGAATAGCAAATATTTTTAATTTATCATCATCTATCTTATGCTCAATCTTATATTCACCTTGAATATACTCACGAAACTCACTACTTTTAATACCTTCTAAAGCAATCTTTTTCTGCTCTTTTGTCCCTAATGATAAATCCAATATATTTTCTTCTGTCATGTTTTCAAATCCCAGGTCCTGGTATATCTTGATTGCTTTTATAAATTTACTATTCATATTTTCCTTCCTTTAATTGCACTGCTAGAATATGCTTACAGGGACCACGACTATTTTTGTGATTTAAGTACCAAGCACATGTACATTTTGGCAATTTTGTATCATCTTTTGAATATATAACTCGATATTCTATACTATTTGATTTGACTAACCATTGATTTTCGTTAACTTTTTTTATATTTCCCAAAAGTTTTCTTGCTCCAACCAAACGAGGATTATCCTTTAATACTCGATTGGGATCACTTGGTAATTCACGATGAAAATAAGCTTTGTCATGAGCGTCATATCCTAGTTTTCCTGAGACAGCTAAATATGCTAAAGCAGATTTTATTCTTTTCTGACTTAAACCAAACTTCTCTGCTATTTTCAATTCATTAATGACTGAGTTAAAACTAAGTATTTCATCAATTGATTCAACATCTGAGAGTAATTCATCATTTGCAAGAGATGTAAGCAAAGACCCCTCGCCTGAATATCCTTGCCATGGTTCTGAAGTTAAACTTAAAGTGAGTCTAGCTCCTTCCAGTTCAACTTCAAGCATAAAATGACCATGTTCTTCATTTTCTAGCATATAAAATGTTGTACTTTTTATATTTGTCATAACTCTTCTTAAAGCGCTTAGTCTATGTAGTCCTGAAATATAAACACATTCTTTTGTTTTTCGAGGCAACAGTCTAACACCTGTTTTGCTTAACGTTAACCAACCTGATTGACTTTTACCAGTAACCGGTGGTAATGTGGTAATGAACATTTGGGATTGGATTTTATTTAGAGTAAATACTGCTTTCATATTTTGATGAATTTCTGCTGTATTTCCTAATGCTCTAATCCATCTTTCAGGCATTGTAACAGGTTTTTCATATACTGTTTCAGTAAGTGCAATTATTGTGTCTGTTTTACTAAAGCGTGTACTCTTTAAACCATCACTGCCAATATTTAAATGAAATTTATCTTTTGATTTAATGTTGCTTAAAGCCTTTCTTAACTCAACACTTATATCAACATTTGTTGTCCCAAATCCAATTTCACCTTCTAATCCGCTTTGTAGTAAGTCAAGACGGGCATACACACCATTACATGCAGAAAAGCATTCATATCTAATCCGGTCGCCTTGTGCTGATATTACAGGGTCTCTTTCTGAAACTGGAACATATTTGAAATACCTTGTTGTAGTTATATCCGCCAAGACAAGTAATCCCCGTGATAAAACCTGTGGATACAGTGCATATCCTTCAAAAAAAGTTGGTTTTTCTTCAAATCCTTTTGGTGTTAGTGCTGGTGCCAATGAAAGGGCTAAATTATCTTCAATAAATACCGAATTATTTTTATACAATCTCATATTTTCTCCTATCTACGTTATTTCCTGATTTTTATAAATTATTTTTCTTATGAGTTCACCAAATGAAATATCTTCTTATTTCATTTATCAATTCAGTCGTATCAATTATCGAGTCTTCAAATAACCTTAATGGTACTTTTACATTTGGATATT
>CAZFWW010000126.1:0-2996 GCA_964522645.1 uncultured Mycoplasmatales bacterium | reverse complement strand
AAAGTTTTTCAGATTAAAGTATTAATGGCACGGGAATTCCAACATAAAGTAAAAGAGTTTGCACATTATAAACGAAGATTGGAACAAAGTTTGTTTTTAGAATTAGACTTCGATGATAAAGCGAATATTGAATTCATTAAAAAGTATTATTTAAAACATAAATAACAATAATGAAATCAAGTAATATTGTCTCCTTTACGTACAATTAAAATAATATGAAGTGGTTATCAACAAAAGATAATCACTTTTTTGATTATTATAACAATCATTGTAAACCTCGATTTACGCATTAAAAATTAGCACTAAGATTGATTGACTCTTGTACAAAAGGGGCATTTTTTTTTTGTTACAATTAAAATGCGTTAATGAAATCAAAAAGTATTTTTTGAAGAAATTAAAAAGTATTTTATTGAAATTAATTAACAAGGGGAGGAATATTTAATGAATTTTGAACATTTTTTATTAATGTTTTCAAGTACTGTATGGAACGTATTTTTACCGATTTTAGTAATTATGTCATTCTTAATATGGCCAAAATTAATTTTTAAAATCAGAAATAAGGTTACAGAACCATCAAAGCCAACTTTAAAACAAGCAATTGGACCTGTCTCAATTTCACTTGGGGCAATGGTCGGTACTGGAGCAATCGTTGGAGTACTAGGGGCAATCAATAAATTACCTGATGGAGTTCATCCAGAGGCAATTGCAATTTGGTCACTTGTAGGAATGATTATAATGCTACCATTAATATATTCAGAAGTAATAGTAACTAAAGTTATGAACAAATCACCAAAAGAATATATTTCACATTTTATTAGTCCAACAGCAGGAGTAGTATACGCATTTGGATTTATGATATTATATGTATTTGGTTTTGGTGGATTTCAATTTAGTGGAATTAGTGATGTTGTAAATACATGGACAATAAATTTTTATGACTTCAAAATGAATTCATGGCAATTATATATTTTTGTAGTTATTCCGTTATTTTTATTCTCTAGTTCGATTATATTAACTAAGAAGCACGATTTATTTATAAATGTATTAACGGTGATGATTACAGTAGCAGTTGGTGCATACATCATCTTTTTAATTGTATTTGTCACGAGAACATCTGACTTTTCAGCATATTATATTGCAAATTTAAAAGCCGAATTAATTAATCCATCATCAATGGCAATCGGATTACCAATTGGACTACTATTTGGATTACAAAGAATAATTCAAACTTCTGAAGCTGGTCTTGGTGGACTTGCAATGTCTTCACTAGAAGCAGATTCAAAAGCTCGAGCAGCTGCATTTATTGCAATGATTCCATCAACAATTACAATTATTATTGCAATTGTTGGTACAACATATGTTGCTTCATATGGAATTGAAAGTAATTTAATGATTGCAGGTAATACATCATTAGAATCATTTTTCGTAACTGCTCATTCGGTTACAGGAATGGTAGGAGTATATGTCTTAATTCTATTTACCGTATTAAGTGGATTAACGACATTAATTGGTTCATTTTACTTTGTCGATTTATTAATGACATATACAGAAAATCAGAAGATTGCTTTATATATGGCACTGATTTTTATTGCCGGAACATTAGCAGTATTTGGATTTTCAATTGTATTTGAACTAATCGATTTATTGATGTTCGTTGTAACAGGACTAAATGTAGTAGCATTATTTATTTTTAGTCAGAAAGCTTGGAAAAAATTTAATAAATAAGAAGCGTAATAGGTACTATAATAATTAGTATCTATATGCTTGATTAAATATGAGTACCAAAAAAATATTTTAAATGGTGCTATTTGATTTAAAGAGTCATTTAAAGTATTATTTACAATAGTTTTAAGAAAGGAAATTATGAAAATATTAAAAGCAAAAAAAGTGTATCTAGTTGATGAGGAGTTCTCAACTGCTAATAGTATTGTAATTGAAGCCGAAAAGATTATCGATACTGGAGATTTTAATGATTTAGTCCAAAAATATCCTGACGCTGAGGTCGTATTAGACCATGAAGAACAAATTATTTATCCCGGTTTTATTGAGCCACATACCCACTTTATGGGTGGAATTTTACCAGGTGGAATGATTATTGTTGATGTTATGGACTGGGAAGTTGAGGGGCATGTTTATAAAGCAACTTCAACTCGACAAGAAATTTTTGATCGAATTCGTGAGGAAATTGCAAAAGATCCAGGACGTGCTTGTTATTTCACAATTGGTTTATATGAACCAATTCATGGTCAAGTGACAGTCGAAGATTTAAATGCTGAAAACTTTGGGGTTCCAGTAGTGCTTGTTACAAATTCAACACATGCTTGGTATTTTAATGATGAAGCAATTGAATTAATTGGACCAGATTTAGTTGCAGGCGTTCCAGCCGGAACTTATGGTTTTGAAGTAAATGAAGATGGGAAATTTGCTGGAGTTTTAAAAGAGGTTGCAGTCCAATTAAGTGTACCAATTATTACTAAACACCTAGTAACACCAGAAGTATTTATGCGTGGAATTAAAATGCAATATGATTCAAATATGAAAAAAGGAGTTACGACTTTAGTTGATATGGCTTGGGGAATTGCAGGTGCTCTTGATGATCAATCAATGGCAGCAATGAAAGATTTTCCACAACGTTTAGGTCGTGTTAATCACTGGATTGGAATGGCAACACGTATATATAATCCAGAATTATCAAAAGCAGAAAATCGCCAAAACATTTTTGATTATGTGAAAAATGATTTTGAGACTAATAATTTTGAAGAAAACAATCGACGTTTTACTGCAAAAGGAATCAAGTTTTTTGCCGATGGGGCAATTATTGATTTAGAGGTGATTAATTCAGTTCCGGATTTAATTACAGGTGAAACTCCAGAGTGGAACCATGATTATCGTGCAGGAGAACACATGCACGGACTTGAAACAATGAAAGAAGATATGGAATTATTCTTTAAAAATGATTATATGGTTCACGTTCATACTCAAGGTGATAAAGCGAA
>CAZFWW010000125.1:0-3006 GCA_964522645.1 uncultured Mycoplasmatales bacterium | reverse complement strand
CCTTAACACAAGATAAAGTATAACACGATGAGAATATTTTGTCAACTCTTTTTTTGCTATTTTTAAGCGTTTTTTACTATTCACACAAATGTGAATAACTATTCATAATTCCTACAATTCACATTGTAGTTTCAACTTACTATAAACACAACGTTTTACTCAAATAATTTTATTCTTTCAACTTATTTCTGCATAAAAGTAATGCAAATTTAATAATAAATTCTTAATCCAAAATAGAACATTTTATTATCCCGAAAATAAATATAAGAAAAGGAACAGTTCATCTCTGTTCCTTTTTATTTTTGTTCCTATTAAGACTACAGGAAAATGTCCATTATACAATTTACTTATAAGAAAACTCTATAATGGAGTGAACCAACGTATTATACAATTGTATTTCTTCTTTATATCCTAATTCAGCTAATATTTCTTTTGAATGTTCAATATCATCTTTCATAGTGCTATCTAATTTTTTTAATTCAATAAATTTTCCATTTTCTTCTATATAATTCTTCATATGAATAAATTGGCTAATATTTAATGCTACTGATAGGATAATTATTATTAAAAAATTCTCTTTTGTCTAATTATTTTTTTCTTTTTATGTTTTCTGTTTCAAATACTTCATCCTTTTTGGGCTCAGTTTTTTGATTTCTTTCTTCTGGTGGCATTTCTTCAATTCGATATTTTTTCAAATAAAATTCTTCTTTTTCTTTATGTTTCTTGAAAAATATTTTCCTCCTTACATTAAAAAAAGTACCTCTAGCACTTTTAGATTTTATATTTTTATTTTTGGGGTATGTTTAGGGGTTTCCTTCAAATCACTTACTTCATTTAATAACTTATCAAGTTTATTGTTTAACAGTTTGTTTTCATTTTTTAATTCTGTAACTACCATTGTCATCATTTCAACATTTTCCACCATTTGCTGATACTTTGTTTTATATCCTATTTTTTCGGATTTATATTTTAAACTCTCCATTTGATAATCCTCCAACTTATCTATTATTTTAATATATGCTTCTTTGCTAATCTTTTCTGCTTCACCTGTATCTCTATTATACCAAATTTTATTTCACTTTCTGTTTTAGTTGAATAATTATATATTAATGCATTCGAATTTTCACTTATTTCTACAACAAAGTTTTTATTCATACTTATTTGTCGATTTGGTGAAGGTGTAAGTGGTATACACATGAATTTCGTATTACCATAAAACTTTCCAACTTCACTTATTTGAAAAAGAATATGAGGTCTAACTTTCTGCATTTCATTTTTATTACTACGGAAATTCAAGTCCACTTTATATATCTGTAAATAATCAAACTTTTGATTATCAATAATTATATTTTCTTTTTTTTCACTCATTACTTGATTACTCCTTATTATTATTTAAAACCATTATTATTTCGTTTAATTTCTCCTTAATTTTTGATATATCATTCATCTGCAATTTAATATCACCTATATCCTTTTTTAATCTTTCTAATTCAGTAAAATTTTCATTTATTTTATCTAATTCTGTATTTAAATAATTTTCTAAATTTACCTGTAAAATTTGATTTTCACTTGTTATCATTAGTATTTGTTGTGTTTCTATTAAATCAATTATCATTTTTCTAAATGAATCATAATTTTCTACTTTAAATTGATTGATTTTTTTATATTCATCTTCAGAAATCCTAAACCTAATTTCTTTATAAACATAAAAAATCTCCTTTACAAAGTAAAGAAGATTTAATGGTACGTGTTTGACCCAAGAATAATACATTTAATTATTCTTGGTTAAATACATATCTAATAAAGGAACAGAGAAATACCTCCGTTCCTTTCTATATTATATCATGGTCCCTATTTTCACATTAAGGGGAAGTGTCCATTATACAATTTACTTATAAGAAAACTCTATAATGGAGGAGAGAATCGGATTTGAACCGACGATCAGGGAGTTGCAGTCCCATGCCTTACCGCTTGGCTATCCCTCCAATTACCTATGTATTTTATCATAAATTTAAAAGTAATGCAACATTTTTTATCTAATATAACATTGTGTTAGGCTTGTTAGTTACAAACATACCACCTTGTGTCTTATTTTGCATATATTTAAAAAAAGCATATCATTGAGTATATAATACAATATGAGTACTATAGATGTGAGGAGTATATGTATGAAAAAAAGACACCCCGATTTAGAAAACTACTTTAAATTTAAATATTATACAAATCTGGCTGATGGTCATTTAAATCAATTAATTAATGATCCTGAAACCATAGGAGATATCCTAAATGATAAATTTGATGATGTTGAAATTTTCATTTTTGAAGAATATTTAATAAAAAAAAGAAGTTTAAAATCAATCTCAAATGATTTAAATTATACTTACAGTTATACAAGACAAATTCTTTATCGCTCTCGCGAAAAACTTAATATACTATTAGAAAATTAGATTTTTGTAAATCTTACTCTTTTTTAGTAATTAATTACTAAAAATTTATCTTTTAACATATATTCATTTGATTATAAATAAATTAAACATGAACTTAAAATTTAAAAAAGGTATTTCAAGAATTTGAAATGCCTTTTTTATTTCATTTTATTTCCTGATTAAAGAATAATAATAACCTTAATGTCTACTTATATTTTAATATAAAGAATCCCAACCATAAAAATGGATGGGATTTTAAATTAGATATTTTTTAAATCAATTTTGATTCCTGTACCCATTGTTGTTGATACAGTTACATTTTGCATATAAGTTCCTTTAGCTGTTGAAGGCTTTAAACGAACTAATTCATTGAAGATTGCCATAAAGTTTTCTTCTAATTTTTCAGCATCAAAAGATGATTTACCGATGATAGTGTGGATGTTTCCAAATTTATCAATACGGTAAGTTACTTTACCAGCGTTAATTTCATTAATAGCTTTTGCTACATCTGGAGTAACTGTTCCAGTTTTAGGGTTTGGCATTAATCCTTTTGGCCCTAAAATTTGACCGATACGACCAA
>CAZFWW010000124.1:0-3098 GCA_964522645.1 uncultured Mycoplasmatales bacterium | reverse complement strand
TCTTAATACTTATACAAATAAGGACTCCCAGCCTTATTTTTTTTATGTTAAATTATATAAAGTAGTTACTAAAGTGCTGATTTTTCAGTGTTACAGTAACTACTTTTTCTTTAGATATTAGTAAAAATTTTCCAATTTAATCTGATATTATGGTAATATAACTATGTAGTTATATGAATGAGTAGTTATATAAAGTAGAGGAAGAAAGATGAAATTATATCAGTTATTAAAGTTAATTGGGGATGAATCACGATTGAAAATTCTCTTTATTATTTATTATAGTGATCAAGTAATTAATAGAACAGAATGTAATGTAACAAAAATTTGTGAATTAACAGAACTCTCACAGCCAAATGTCTCAAAGCACTTGAAGAAATTATATGATTTTGGAATCGTAACAAAAGTGGCTGAGAAGAATGAGGTTTTTTATAAAGTTAATACAGAATATACAAAAGACTGTTATTTGTTCTTTCCATTAATGGAAGCATTTGAAATGTCAGAAGATGGACAGTCATTTAAAAATAAAATTTAAGGAGTAAAGCATGAAGAAAATTGTTATAGTTGGTGGAGTTGCAGGGGGTGCGACATTAGCCGCAAGGCTTAGAAGGATAAGTGAAGATTATGAAATAATTATGTTTGAAAAAGATGAATACATTGCTTTTGCAAATTGCGGATTACCATATTACATTGGTGGAGTAATTGAAGATCGTGATAAACTGATGGTTCAAACAGTCGATGGAATGTCAAAGCGTTATAATTTAGATATTCGTAATTTTTCTGAGGTAATTGCCGTTGATGATATCAAGAAAACAGTGACTGTTAAAAATCACCAAACACAAGAAGAATATGTAGAAACATATGATGAACTAATCTTATCACCAGGTGCAAGTCCGGTTGTACCACCGTTTAGTGGATTAAAAGAGGCAAATAATGCATTTACATTACGAAATATTCCGGATACTGATCGAATTAAAAATTATGTTGATGAAAAAAAACCGAAAAATGCAGTAGTAATTGGTGGTGGATTTATTGGTGTGGAAATGGCGGAGAATTTAGCACACCTTGGAATTAACGTTACTTTAATTGATTTGTCTGAACATATTTTAAAACCGTTTGATTTAGAAATGGCCTCTAAATTAGAACTTAACTTAAAAAATAATGGGGTAAATATTTTGGTGAAAACCCAAGTAAAAGATGTAAGACAAAATGAAGTGGAACTTGCATGTGGAACGGTAATTCCAACAGATTTAACAATTTTAGCAATTGGAGTGCGTCCGCTTAGTAATTTAGCAGTTGAAATTGGTATTGATGTTGCGAAAAATGGTGCAATTAAAGTTGATAATCAATTCCGTACATCTAAAGCAAATATTTATGCCTTAGGTGATGTGATTGAGATTAAAAATCCAATTTTAAATAATGAAATGTATATTCCGTTAGCGTGGCCTGCAAATCGCCAAGCAAGAGTACTTGCTGATATCATTTCAGGAGTAGATACAAAATATAATGGAACGCTTGGTGCAAGTGTTTTAAAGATAAATGAATTAACAGCTGCCGCAGTTGGTTTATCAGAAGAGTTTTTAAAAACAACAGATATTAAGTATAATTCAGTAATTGTTACCCGTGGTTCACGTGCAGGATATTATCCTGGTGGTGCTAATATGGATTTAAAATTAGTCTTTGAAGAGAAGACCGGTAAAGTACTGGGGGCTCAAGCAATTGGAACTGATAAGGTGGAAAAACGGATTGATGTAATTGCTACAGCAATGAAGTATGGAGCAGTTGTTAGTGAACTGGCTGATATTGAAGTGTGTTATGCCCCACCATTTAATAGTGCTAAGGATCCTGTTAATATTGCAGGATATGCAGCAACAAACTTAGTATCTGGTTTTGCTAGTAACTTTAAATATAGCGATGTAGAAACGATAATTAAATCTGAAAATAAAGTTTTAATTGATGTTCGTACGCCACTTGAATATGAACTTGGTCACATTGAAGGAGCAATTAATATTGAACTTGATAAAGTTCGTGATAATATTAAACAATTCGATGTATATCGTGATAAGGAAATTTATATTTATTGTAAAGTAGGACTTCGTGGTTATACAGCGGAGAAAATTTTGAATAATAATGGTTTTAAGAATGTTTATAATCTAAGTGGTGGTTTTGATGTTTATAATACATATCAGAAAAACCAAAATACAACAAAAGTAGTTATGAAAAAAAAGGCAGATGAGGTAAGTGAGGAAAGTAGTATGGAAAATATAAAAACGCTTGATGCTCGTGGTCTTCAATGTCCAGGACCGATAATGGCAACAGCAAAAAAGATGGAAGAATTAGCAGTTGGTGAAAAGTTACAAATCCAAGTGACTGACAGTGGATTTTGTGAAGATATTAAATCCTGGTGCGAAAAGTGTGGTAATGAATTGATATCAATAAATCACAAAGTAGGAATGTATGAAATATTAATTCAAAAATCGCAAACTGGTGTGTGTAAAATTGATACGGTACAAAATAAGGATAACGGAACAATTGTCATGTTTAGTGGTGATTTAGATAAAGCTTTAGCAGCAATGATTATCGCTCAAGGTGCAGCGGCAATGGGGAAACAAATGACGGTCTTTTTCACATTTTGGGGACTAAATGTTTTAAGAAAAAGTGGACCTGTTGATGTAGATAAAACTAATTTTGAAAAGATGTTTGGTGCAATGATGCCAAAAGGATCAGAAAAGTTAGGTCTTTCACAGATGAACATGGGAGGAATGGGTTCAAGTATGATTAAAAAACGTATGGCTGACAAGAATGTTCCATCACTTCAAGAACAAATTCAAAATGCTCAAAATGCTGGCGTTAAATTTATTGCTTGTACTATGTCAATGGATTTAATGGGAATTAAAGAAGAAGAATTAATTGACGGTGTTGAATTAGGTGGAGTTGCTAAATATATTGGTGATAGTGCCGGAGCAGATTTAACATTATTTATCTAGAAATAAGCAAGATTGGAATATTAGATTTCAATCTTTTTCTTATGAAATAAAAACTAGTAAATCGAAATAATTGATTTTTACGGAAAAATATGTTAAAATATATCTTGTCTTGAT
>CAZFWW010000123.1:0-3098 GCA_964522645.1 uncultured Mycoplasmatales bacterium | reverse complement strand
AATTATGAAAATACTATCAGGTATAATTAAGAAAGTATTAAATGAAGAACAATATAAAAAATTAATTAATAAGGAATTAACAATTGACCAAATTCCTTTAAAAGCAACAGTAAGATCAAAAATAAACGATGAGGGTGATGTAATTGAATATTTACCATTTCGCTTATCATATCGTGAAATTGATAGTTATGGAAATGACAAGTATATTTTTAATGAAGAAAAACAAGAGTATCAAAAAAGTTTTCGGGTTTCACCACTGATATTTGCGTATGGAAAAGAAATGAGAATTTTACTTGAAACCGAAGATTTTAATCCTGTGAAAATTGTAGTTGAGGAACGAATTGATGGAAAAGATGTTATTTATAAGGCACTATGTATTCAAAATCAACTTGCTGGTTTAAAGAAAAATTATGTTTCAGATAATATTGCAAATATAAGTTCAATTGAAACAGAAACAGAAAGCAAATAAAATCAATGTTATTAATTTATCTGTTAATCGGAGTAATTTTAATGGTAATGGCATATTATGATTGGAAAATGGGAATAGTACCAGACTTATTGCAGATATTACTTGCAATGAGTTTTTTAATTTTAGAGTTAAATGGATGGATGCTAATATTATGCACAGGTTTATATATTGTATTTGCTAAAACATCAAAGTATTGGCAAGCACAAATTGGAGGGGCTGATGTAAAGTTGTTAATAATCCTTTTCTATCAGTTAAATTGGCATGTTTTAAATGTGTTACTCATTGCTAGTTTACTTGGAATTATTCAGTTATTAATTCAGAAGAAGCAAAAAATCAGATTTATTCCCCATTTAACAGTAGGTTATTTAGTAGTTTGGAGTATATTATGGATTTAAAGCCTCGTGAAAAATCGAAAATTCATGGAATTGATGAATTAAGCGAAGTTGAACTGCTTGCAGTTATTTTGCAAAGTGGTACGAAAAATGAAAGTGTAATGGTAATGTCACAACGCTTAATTGAAAAGTATGGTGGCCTTGAAAATTTATGTAATCAAACTCATAATGAGTTAATTACCAATCGAGGTATTGGTCCAGTTAAAGCGATTAAAATTTGTGCGATAAAATCAATTTCAAATTTAATTACTCTTAATCGACAAATTAAAATGCAAATAACAAGTGCCAAAGATGTGCATTCGATTACTAAAAAGTATGCCAATAAAGACCAAGAAAATTTACTTGTAATTTCACTTAATGTTCAAAATCGGGTGATTTGTATTGATAATGTCTATCAAGGAACAATTAATCAAATTGTCCTACATCCCCGGGAAATATTAAGTAGTGGTATTAAGAATTTAGCAGCAAGAATAATTTTGGTTCATAATCATCCCTCAGGAAATGTTATCCCATCACTTGCGGATATTGAAACAACAGAGAAATTAATTCAAGCTGCAAATGTAATTGATTTAGAAATTAGTGATCATGTGATTATTTCTAATAATGGATATTATTCAATGCGTGAACACGATTTGGTTGATTTTTAGTTATTTATCAGTTTTAAATGTGCTACAATATACATGAGGTACATAATGAAGAAAAAAATGTTAAAACGAATGATAATAGTAGTAGTAATTCTAATTGGAGTTAATGGGCTATTAATGTATAACTTTGGAAGTGATGTTATTAATAAATCAAATGAAGTGGTCAACGATATTGGGAATGTATCAATTGATTATTTAAGTCGTATATACGCTCAACTTGAAGAAAAAGACCATTTATATATTGCAAAGAAACTGGTAGAAGGGGATAATAATTCCTTAAAAGAGCAAAACCGATTACTTTCAAGTGAAAATGAAAAGATGAAGTCAGAAAACGCTGAACTATCAAGTCAAGTTGAAAAAATAAATGGCATTAAAAAAAATAATCCCAATTATGAATATATTCCTGGAGAAATAATTAGACGAGATAGTAATGATTGGTATGACCAAGCGACAATCAACTTAGGAAAAAGTGATGGTATTTCTAAGGGAAGTGCGGTGCTATACCGTGGAACATTATTAGGATATGTAAATGAAGTTGATGAGAACTATTCAATTATAAAGTTAATCACTAGTGAGAACGTTGTAATTAATATTCCGGCAATGGCAACCCAAAATAAAAAAAATTATAATGGACAGATGAGTCATTTTGATAAAGACGATAATACTTTCCAGTTTGAATCTTTTAGTCCCGATGTGAAACTAAACTTGTATAATAAAATATATACTAACGGATATACCAATGGAGTGCCAAAAGGGATTGAAATTGGACAAATAGTTAATGTAAAAGAAGATGAGACTTTGAAAAAAACGATTTATAAAATTAAGCCAACGGAAAATTTATATGATGCACGATATATCACTGTAATGGAAGCTAAAAATGAAAATTAGTCAATACATAATGTATATTGCAATTGGTTGGCTACTAATTCAGATGGAGTTCCAAATTTATACTCAAGTTCGTTTTTTTGACTACGTTCCATTTATAATTATATTTCCGTTTTTTTTAATTTTAAGATTATCAATTCATAAACAGTTAAAAAAAGAGTATCCGATTTACATTATTGGAGTAATCATTATGTATATTTATAGTCTGTACTCTGATGCGTACCCGTATTTACTAATTACGACAATAATTTGTTTTATTTGGTATAGTCGTAACCATTTGCAAGAACAAGTTGGTTATAAATTATTTGCCAGTTTATTTGTAATGTATTCAATATTTTTCGGGGCCCGTTTAGTTCATTTTGTAATTATCTATAATTTGGATATTGATTTCATTACCGCAGTAATTGTCAACACAATGTCTGTTGCTGTAATTAATACAATCATTGCATATTTTGTAATCCAATTTAAACGAGATTTAAATTTTGAAATTATCGAATAAATAACCATAATTGCTGGTTATTTTTTTTATGTATTTTCTTATAAATAATTTGTTGTTATAAATCCTGATTTTAACAGATGTAAATTAGTAGCAAAACCATTTAGTATAGATATTATTTGATATTAGTTGCTTTTCTTTCTAGAATATGATAAACTAATTGGGTGAGCAACAGCAAAATAAGGTCATTATTATAATTAATCAACGGATTA
>CAZFWW010000122.1:0-3229 GCA_964522645.1 uncultured Mycoplasmatales bacterium | reverse complement strand
GGCTGAAGAGGTGCCCCTGCTAAGGGTATAGGTCGGGTAACCGGCGCGAGAGTTCGAATCTCTCATGCTCCGCCATTTTTAAAAGGATTAGATGAACTGATGTTGATTTAATCCTTTTTATTTTTAAGGATTAAGTATATATCCATTTAAAGAAAATACATGAATCTTATAGTTGATTCATGTACTTTTTTATTTAACATCAAATTAATAAATGTCTATAATCCTAGCATTGGATTAATTCCAAGAAATCAAAGTATATGTAAATGTAATTAATTTTAATACTAAGGCCAAAACCGTTGTTAAACTTGCTATAGTTTCTTATTTGATTTCTTTTTACTAATAATAGTTGCTCATTTCAAAAACATACCAGATTATTGGAACAAAATATTGAATTGATTTCATTAAAAAACCTTGATTTGTCATCAAGGTTAATTATTATTTATTTTATTTTTGATACCAAGGAATATACTTAGCATGGGCTTTTAACATTTCATCATACATTTGCTTATTTTTTAAATCATCTTGTGTAAATGGCGATAAATTTAAAGCCAGTAATCCTTTTTCATAACTTCCTTCAATTGCTGCTTCACATACTTTTAATTCATATGATTTATACAACTCATAAATTCCCTTAACTTCTCGTGGGATATAATTAATATGCTCTAAAGGAATTGCTCCATTACGATTAATTCGACATGTAATTTCAATTGTATCATCCGCTTCAAGATTTTTAACATGACCATTATTTTTAATGTTTACCGTATGAATTTTATTTTCATTGTTATAAATTGAAGCTAACACATCACACGCAACATCTGAATAATATGCTCCACCACGATTTTCTAATTCTTGCGGTTTTTCTGCTAAATTAACGTCTTTATATTTTTCAAATAAAGTTCTTTCATATTCCATTACTTGTTCAGCACGAGTAATATTTTTATCAAATTCTTTTAATTGTCCTTTAATCATTTCATCACGCTTATAAAAATAGCGGTGATATGGACATGGAATTAAACCTAATTCACGAATAAATGTTTCATCCCAAGGAATATCATGAACGTTTTTCATACTTACATTTGCTGCTAACAACTTTTCAATTGCATCGCTTGTACGATCCTCACCATTTACATAAACTTTCTGACCAAAAACCATGTGATTTAATCCAAGAAAATCAGTTGTAACAGCCTCTGGATTCACTTCAAACATTTTTGCTAAATCCATATTAATATGAATTGGAACATTACAAACACCAATAAAGCGTTTAAAATCAGTGTAACGATTTACCGCTTCACTTACAATTCCTGCCGGATTTGTAAAGTTAATAATAAATGCATCCGGACAATATTTCTCAACATCTTTAACAATATCAAGAACAACTGGAATTGTTCTTAAAGCCTTAAACATTCCACCCGCGTGATTTGTCTCTTGTCCTAAAAATCCATATGAATTTGGAATTCTTTCATCTAATTTACGGGCTTGTAATTGTCCAACACGTAATTGTGTTGTAACAAATGTTGCTCCCTTTAATGCTTCAGCACGATCAAGAGTAATATGTACTTTTGTTTTTAAGCCTGCTTTTTCAAACATTCTTTGAGCCAGATTTCCAACAATCTCAACTTTCTCTTTTCCATCTTCAATATCAACTAGCCATAGTTCATCAATTGGTAAACGATCATACCTTTTAATAAATCCCTCTACTAATTCTGGTGTATAACTACTTCCACCACCGATTGTTACAATTTTAATCATAATACTTATCCTTTCTTAAAAAGAATGTCTAGTTAGTAAGTAGATAATATCAATTACAAGTAATTGTGCAACTCGCTCACCCATTGCACAAATAGCAAAGTTTGTTTCTCCTTTGGGAACAACAATTACATCTGTAGCTGCTTTGGCTAATTCTGAATTTTGATTTTCAGTCAACACAATACGCTCGACATTACTTGCAATTAAACTATTAATCTCTTTTAAAATTTTTGTTTCACCTGATGCTGTAATAAAAAAGGCAATATCATTTTCTTTAATAATATTTACTGTTTCAAAAATTTTTTTTTGTTGAACGAATGTATAACTTAAAATATCATTATTGATAAATTTAAGTTGTGCATCTTGAGCAACAATTTGCGAATAATCAATTCCGAAAAAATAAACCTTATCTGCTTTTTTTAATTTTTCAACTACATGTAAAATATTATTAATGTCAATTGACGCTTTAAATTCATTCATCAATGCAATATTTTCATTTAAGAAATTATCAACAATTTCTCGATTATTTGTTGCTGTTAATTGCACTTTTTGCATCCTAAAATTATTGTATCCCTCAATTTCCTCTTTAAAGGTAATAAAGTTGCGATAACCAATTTTTTTAATATATCTACTAACAGTTGCACTTGATGTATAACATGCTTCTGCCAGTTCTTCAATTCCCATGTTTTGAACTTCTTCAAGATGCAGTAAAATGAATTCACTTATGTCAAACTCAATGTTATTTTTAGCTGAATTATCATTTAAAAACGATAAAATTCGGTGAACTATATTACTTTCTAAATTTCTTTTTTTGTTTTCCTTCATTCTTATTTTACCACCTTTTTTTAGTAAACCTTTTTCAAAACTTGTAAAACTACTTAATAAACTTTGTTCTTCTGATTTGATCCTTATAACTTTCATCTAATTCAATTAACTTCAAAAATGCTAGATCTAAAATTGACAAAATCGTAATTCTACTTATAATTGCATACGATTGATAATCCGTATTTTTGGTTTCTACT
The DNA here is from genome assembly GCA_964522645.1 of uncultured Mycoplasmatales bacterium. Taxonomy (GTDB): domain Bacteria; phylum Bacillota_I; class Bacilli_A; order UBA3375; family UBA3375; genus CAZFWW01. The sequence continues at coordinate 461 of CAZFWW010000122.1, read as the reverse complement.
ACTAACGAATAGTCAACAAATTTCAAATCATCTGCTGAATCTTTGGTAATTAAAATCGTCTTCGCTCCATTTTCTTTCGCTATTGATAATGCCTTTAAAATTTCAGGAGTTGTTCCTGAATAACTAATCGCAATTGCAATTGTGTTTTCTGTTGAGTTTTTCGCTCGAATGTACTGCATATGATAATCAGCGTAATAGGTCACATGCTTATTTAAACGCCCTAATTTAAATGCAAAATCCTGAGCAATTAAATTCGTTCCTCCAACAGCATAAAAATCAACTACATCACTTTTATGGATGCTTTCAACAATTTTATTTAACATTAATTCATTTAAATTTGAAAATGTTGTTAAAATCGATTCACTTAGACTGTCACTATACGTTTTTGTTGTAATCGTCATTGTGCTATTATCATTATTTTTACTATGCATTTTTGCTTCAATTAAATATACTTTTAATTC
>CAZFWW010000121.1:0-3232 GCA_964522645.1 uncultured Mycoplasmatales bacterium | reverse complement strand
TTTTTAATTTAGATGATTACACAAAGGAAGATATTTTAGATTTAATTAAATTAGCGCAAGAGTTTAAAAATGGTAAGGAAGTAGATTTTAAGCAAAAGAAAATTATAGCAAACTTGTTTTTCGAACCGTCAACAAGAACACATTACTCATTTGATACAGCTGCAAAGCGTTTAGGATGTGAAACAATTAACTTTGTTGAAGGTAACTCAGCAACAAATAAAGGTGAGAGTTTCTATGATACAATTAAAACTTTTGAAGCATTTGGAGTTGATGCACTGGTTGTTCGTCACCAGAAAAACGAATATTATAATGAACTTACAAGTGTTAAGACACCAATTTTAAGTGGGGGAGATGGAAGCGGAAATCACCCAACACAATCATTATTAGATTTAATGACAATTTATGAAGAATATGGAACATTTGATGGACTTAAAGTTGTTATTTGTGGTGATATTCGCCACTCACGTGTAGCACGTACTAATTATAAAATTATGACTAAATTAGGAATTGATGTTAAATTCGTTGCCCCAGATGAGTATAAAATTGATTTTGGGGAATTCGTTCAACTTAAAGATGTAATTAATACGGTTGATGTTGTAATGTTACTACGTGTTCAAAGAGAGCGTCATGACAACAATGATCAAATTCGCGAATATAATGAAAATTATGGGCTAAACGAAGAAAATATTAAATTAATTAAAGATACAGGAATTATTATGCACCCTGCACCATTTAATCGTGGGGTTGAGTTAACAGATCCAGTTGTTGAATGTGAAAAATCACGTATTTTTAAACAAATCAACAATGGTGTTTATATGAGAATGGCGGTAATTTATAATGCAATTAAATAATTATATTTTAAAAAATGCAATGGTTTTAACTAAAGATGGTCTGGAAAAAAAAGACTTAGAAATTAAAGCAGGTAAAATTAGTCGAATTGAAACCGAAATAAATGGGGAAAATGAGTTTGATTATAGTGGGAAAATAATCACTCCTGGTTTTGTCGATGTCCATGTTCACCTTCGTGAACCTGGATTCACTCATAAAGAAGATATTGAGTCAGGAAGTTATAGTGCAATTAAAGGTGGATTTACGCACATTTTTGCAATGCCGAACACAAGCCCTTGTATGGATAGTGTTGAAGAAATCACAAGATTTAACGAAAAGGTAGCAAGTAAAGCATATTGTAATGTTTTAACTTTCAGTGCAATTTCAAAGGACTTAAAAGGAGAAGAGTTAGTTGATTTTGATGCAATCAATCAATTAGCAATTGCTGGATTTTCCGATGATGGAAAAGGAGTTCAAAATGATGAAATGATGAAGAAAACAATGCAAAAAATTAAAGAGATGAATTCAATTATGTCACTTCATTGTGAAGATGAACGTGAACTTGGTGAAGTAATGGGTTGTATCAATGAAGGAATCACTAGTGAGAAATTAGGATTAATCGGAATAAACAATGCATCAGAATGGAAAATGATTAAGCGTGATACGGACTTAATGGAAGATGAGAGTGCAAGATGCCGATATCATGTTTGTCACGTTTCAACAAAAGAGAGTGTTGAAGTAATTAAATCTGCTCAACTCAAAGGATACGATGTAACAGGAGAAGTATCACCACACCACTTAATTTTAAATGAAGAAGACATTGTTGATTTGAATACAAATATGAAAATGAATCCACCACTGCGTTCAAAAAATGACCATGCAGCACTAATTGAAGCGTTAAACAATGGAACATTAAATATTATTGCTACAGACCATGCACCGCATCATACTTCAGAAAAAGAAGAACATATTTCAAAAGCACCATTTGGAATTATTGGTCTTGATATGGCATTTTCAACACTAAATACATATTTAATTAAGCAAAATAAAGTTGAGTTAGAGACGGTGTTAATGGCAATGACTTATAATCCGGCAGCGCGCTTTAACTTAGATTATGGAATTGAAATTAATAAACCGGCTAATTTAACTGTAATTGATTTAGAAAAAAAACATACGTATACTAGAGATAATATTGGATCAAAAGCAGAAAATAGTCCATTTTTAAATCAAGAATTAACGGGAAAAATTGTGAGTACAATTGTTAATGGACAAATGCATGAATGGAGCGAAAATGAATAAAAAAATTGTTTTTCAAGACGGAACAGAATTTTACGGAACAGGATTTGGGAGTGAAAAAAAAGTAATTACAGAAATCGTCTTTAATACTTCAATGATAGGTTATCAGGAAATTATTTCTGATAATTCTTATTGTAATCAAGCTGTGGTAATGACCTATCCATTAATTGGGAATTATGGAATTAATAGTAATGATGAGGAAAGTGTCGTACCAATGCTTGATGGATTAATTGTTAAAGAATTAACAGACAGTCCTTCTCATTATTTGAGCGAAAGTAATTTGGATGCTTATTTAAAGCGATTTAACATTAGTGGAATTAGTAATGTTGATACAAGAGAAATTACACGCTATATTCGTGACAATGGTTCACAACTTATTTGTATTTGTAATGCAGATGAAGACCGAAATGAAATTATGAAAGAAATCGCAAGTTTTGAAAAACCACAAGATGAAGTAAAAAGAGTAAGTACTCAAAAACCATACCGCTTTGAAAATAGTGGATATAAAGTTGTAGCAATTGATTGTGGAATCAAGTTAAACATAATTAGAGAATTGCAAAATCACGGTTTTGATGTAACAGTATTACCGCATGATGCAACCAAAGCCGAAGTATTAAGTTATAAACCAGATGGAGTATTTTTATCAAATGGACCGGGGAATCCAGAGGTTAATACTTCAGTTATAAATTTAATTCAAGAACTAGATGGAGCAGTACCAATATTTGGAATTTGCTTAGGACATCAGATTATTGCTTTAGCTTACGGAGCAAAAACAATGAAAATGAAATTTGGTCATCGTGGAGCCAATCATCCAGTAAAAAATTTACAGACAGGATTAATCGAAATAACATCACAAAATCACTCGTATGCAGTTGAAAATAGCAGTTTAGAAAGTACTGAACTGGAAGCAACTCACATCAATTTACTTGATAATACAATTGAGGGATTAAAACATAAGACAAAACCAATTTTTTGTGTTCAGTATCACCCAGAGAGTGCACCGGGACCGGTTGATAGTACCTACTTGTTTGCGGATTTTAAAGCAATGATAGCAGAGTTTAAAGGAGAGAATAATGCCTAAAAGAAATGATTTAAATAAAATATTAGT
>CAZFWW010000120.1:0-3248 GCA_964522645.1 uncultured Mycoplasmatales bacterium | reverse complement strand
AAAATTTATACACAGATACGTGTAAGATTCAAGAAGAAGTAAATGAAGACATTGCACATCGTTTGAGTGTTGAAAAAACACAACTGTTAAAACGTTTTAATGAACTTTTAGAAAACGAAGAAGAAATACTTGACGATAATCAAATTGTTGAAGAAGTAATGAATTCAGGGATACATCAAGTTGATAAATTAATTAATAAAGATAAAAATCCAATCGTTGAAGATGTAGTGTCAACAATAGATTTGGAAGCATTACTGGAAGAAATTAAAAGTAATATTTAAGACTAATAAGGCCAATTTTAGGTCTTATTTTTTTATAATATAATTATTATGAAAGTTAAATTTATGCCACAATTTTGCCACATCAATTTGCGATAATATAGTTAAATAGCATTAAAATTCATGTAACAGAAAAAGGAGTAAGTATGAAACAGAAAGCTTTGATTATAATAATTTTTATCGGTTTAATAATAATGCCCGTTGGTTTTATGGTTTCAAAAGTATTTATCCCAAAAGAACTTGAATTGACTTTTCGTGAAGCTAATATTTTAGAAAACGGTTGTGGTGACTTGACGCTTGAAGAAGTTGAAGCAGAGTTTGATACTCAGGGTGCATCAATGCCATTTGAAAGTAGTATAATCAATGTTAGTGGTTGCAATATTTATAGTGTTTATGCTAACGGGTATAATTATGCAATTGACGATAAGGGAAATTATGAAGTTAATAAAAATTGATAACAAATTAAAAGTAATTATTTATATAATAATAATTACTTTTTATAGTATATTAGGTAGTTATATCAATATTAATTACCAAATAATCAGTACAAAATATACTCTTTTATTTTCAACAGAAAGTTATGTTGCTAATCAATTAAATAAAGAAGAAATATCAAGCGAATTATTAGAAAAAAACATTGATATTTATACCATTGTTGATGGAAGATACTATTATGTATCATCAGATGAAGAGTTTTTAAACAAACAACCTGTTTATTTTATTAATCAAGATACTAACTTTTTTTCGACATCAATAGATGATGATTTAAATATTATAAATGCCAATTATTCAGGAACAAAAGAGGAATTAAAGCAAACACTTGAAGAAATACTAAATACGGATGTAAATGTAATTACTACAGAAGAGGATTCAAATCCATTAAATCAATTGTTTGTTCAAATTATATATTTTATTTCATTAATATTATTATTGCTATTATTTGTGTTGTATATTTTTAATTTATTGAAAAAGCGAAATGAGGTATTTATTCGGATAATTAACGGTGCACCAAAGAAAAAAATTGTTGAAGATGTAGTAGGTAAATTAACAATACGTGAACAATTATTAGTGTGTATCTATATAATGATAAGTGCTTTAGTAACATTTAAATCAGTAACGAATTATACAATTATTTACATAATAATAATGATTTTAATAATTGCAACTTTTGAATTTGTTTTATTTATCAGTTTTAATATTTTTTATGATCAAATCATTAAATTAAGCACAAATTCTTTTATTAAAAGAGAATTCAATCCGAAAAAGGGAAAGATATTTGCAAATTTTTTTCTGTTAATTATAACATTTTTAAGTGTCGCAATAATTCCAACGCAAATTTCAACAATTGTAATTCAAATTAATAAATATCAAGATGATAATAAAGTGGAAGAAGTACTTTTAGACAATTACTATGTCTCTAAAACCTCAAAAGAATATTCAGAAGTTCTTGAAAACCCACAAGTTGTAAGTGAATTTTTTCTGCATCAATATGAAGGTGATGTATTATACATTTCATCATCAAATTATTTAGTAAAAGATTTAGGTATAAGTAATGGTGAAGAATTATATTTACTCGCAAAAACAGCAGAAGATTGTCAAAAATACCAAGGGGAACAATCAATCAGCTGTTATGTAAATCGTGAAGTATTTAATCGTATTTCGCCAGTGAACTATATAAATGTTCGTGATATAAAGCAATTAAGCTCAGAATTTTTTATTAATTCTACAAATAAAGAACTAGCAATTAAGAAGTTAAATACGAGTGGACTAGATGAAAATGGTTTTGGCTTTTTCGGAACGTATAAAGAATTTTTAGAGTATAGTTCACGTAATTACATTGTGTCAATGATAATAGAAGTAATATTAGTACTAATATTTATTGTTTTGCAATTGTTTGCACTATATGTATATATATATTTATACTTACAAACAGAGGTAGAAAAGATATTCTTAGAAATTGCACATGGAAGAAATGTTTTTGTCCGTCACATGCGATTGATTTTCAATATAATTATAACTAATACATTGTTTGGGGTAATAATTAATGTGATAACATTAGATAAAAGGATACTTATTATGTACATTTTTGTCTTGCAAATAATAAGTTTATTATTAATTGTTTTCCTTGATTATACAATAATCAAAAGAATGTTTAAAAAGCGAATAAGGAGTTAAAATGATAAAAGTTGAAAACCTAAAGAAGAGTTTTAATCAACGACTTATTTTAAAGTGTGATAACCTTGAATTTCCCGCGAATGCAATTTCGTGTATTTATGGACCAAGTGGTAGTGGGAAAACAACATTACTGAATATTTTAGCAATGTTTGAAAGTTATGATAGTGGTGTAATAAAAATATTTGATGTAAAAGCGCCAAAACCATTAAGTGAAAAGGCAATATCTTATTATCAAAATGATATAAGTTATATTTCCCAAACGCCAATTTTAGTTGGATATCAGACTGTTTATGAAAATTTAAAAATTACCAATGAGAAAAGGCCATTTATTAAAAGTGCTCTTGGAAAAGTTGGGCTTGAAAATAAAATTGATGCATATGTTGAAACACTAAGCGGTGGGGAAAGACAAAGAGTATCAATTGCTTTAGCCATTTTAAAGCAAAGTAAGATAATTTTTGCCGATGAACCAACGGGAAATTTAGATATTGATAATCGAAATATAATTTTGAAATTATTTAAAGAGTTAGCAGCAAGTGGAAAAGCAATTATCATGGTTAGTCATGATCCGTATTTAATTGAAGCTAGTGATTATTGTTTTGAAATTAAAAATGAGATAATAAGTACGACAAAACACATAACCAAAAATGAATAAAGTTGGAAAAAGAGGATTAAAAATATCATATTTTAATCTTTTTTTATTTAACATTATTTGTTGGTCTGCTTTTTTAACCCGTTAATGGTATATTTCCGCATATTTCAGTTGACTTTTATTCTAAAATTTTGTATAATAGTTAT
>CAZFWW010000119.1:0-3364 GCA_964522645.1 uncultured Mycoplasmatales bacterium | reverse complement strand
CAAAAGAGGTTACGTGATGAGAAAACAAGTAAGTTATTTATGTCGTAAAATCGATGAATTATCAACTACAAAATTATATGCTGATTATTATAATGAATATGAAAAAATGCAAAAAAATTCGCAATATCAGCAATTACTTAGTAAAATAATGGTAGTAGATAAAGAAAACAATAAAAAAGAATATTTTGCTTTAAAAAGTGAAATATATGGTTATGAAAAAGAGTTTCGAGTTAAAGAAAAAGAAATCAATATTTATTTAAATCACATGATAAAGCGTTATAATGAATTACTTTATCGAAATGATTTGGATAAAAAGAAAGGAAATAATGGAAACAATGGATAAAATAGTTGCTCATGCTAAACAGTATGGGTTTGTATATCAAGGGTCAGAAATTTACAATGGTCTTGCTAACACGTGGGATTATGGTCCATTAGGAGTAGAATTAAAAAATAATTTAAAACAATTATGGTGGAAAGAATTTATTACTAAAAAAATCAATAATGTAGGAATAGATTCATCAATTCTAATGAATTCAGATGTTTGGCGTGCTTCAGGTCACGTAGGTGGATTTTCGGATCCACTATTAGACTGTAAAGAATGTAAATCACGCCATCGTGCCGATAAATTAATTGAAGAAAATTCAACAGAAGACATAATTGCTGATGGTTGGTCAAATGAAGAAATGCTTAATTACCTTAAAGACCATAACATTGTTTGTCCAAATTGTGGTAAGTTAAATTATACTGATATTCGTCAATTTAATTTAATGTTTAAAACAAATATGGGAGCAATTGCAAACGATACATCAGAAGTATATTTACGTCCTGAAACAGCACAAGGTATTTTTGTTAACTTTAAAAACATTGCCAGAACTTCAAGAAAGAAAATTCCGTTTGGTGTTGGTCAAATCGGTAAATCGTTTAGAAATGAAATTACACCAGGAAACTTTATTTTCCGTACTCGTGAGTTTGAACAAATGGAATTAGAATTTTTTGTTAAACCAGGAACAGAATTAGAGTGGTTTGATGTATTACAAAAGGATATTGTAGATTTTCTATCATTAATCGGTATTAAAACAGAAAATTATCGTATTCGTGAACATGATACTGATGAACTATCACACTATTCAAACAAAACAAGCGATGTAGAATTTAAATTCCCATTTGGTTGGGGAGAATTGTGGGGACTAGCTTCACGTACTGATTATGATTTAAATGCACATCAAGAAGGATCAAAGCAAGATTTAACATATTTAGATCCACAGACAAATGAGCGTTATTTACCTTATGTACTTGAGCCTTCTGTCGGTGTAGACCGATTGTTTTTATCAGTTTTAGCAAATGGATATGAGGTTGAAACATTAGAAAATGGAGAAACACGTGAAGTACTACATTTAACTCCAGAAATCGCCCCAGTTCAAGTTGCAGTATTACCACTTGTTAAAAAACTTGGAGAAAATGCGCAAGAGATTATGACTGAATTAGCGAATAATTTCCGAGTTGATTATGATGAGACTGGAAATATTGGTAAAAGATATCGTCGTCAAGATGTTATCGGAACACCATGGTGTGTAACTTTTGATTATGACTCACTAGAAGATAAATCAGTTACCGTACGTGATCGTGATACAATGGATCAAGAACGAGTATTAATTTCAGAATTAGAGAATTATTTACGTAATAAAATGTAAGGAGAATTATGAAAGTTTTAAAACATCCATTAATTAAAACCTTTTGTCAAGAAAATAATCTTTCAGAACAAGATTTATATGGCTTTATTGGTGAAATCAAGTTATATTTGAGTAATCCTGATATGTATCAATTATCGTGGCAAGGAATGGTTGAAATTACAACTAGAAAAATTGAAACGAACCCAGGGCTTGATTACTTAGAAGAAGAAGTCTTTGGTCAAAACATTACAACCGAACAAATTGATTATAATCACAACCTTGTAAAACGTGATGCACTTACAAAGATTGTTGCATCTAATCATGGTTACTATTTGTATGGTGCAAATGGAGTTGGTAAAACGTTTATGGCAGTAGCAACGGCAAATAATCATTTTGATAAAAAGGGTGAAAAAACATTATATGTATTTTGGCCTGACTTTATTGAGAAAACAAAGCGTTTTAATAACAACAATGCTCATTATATTAATAAAGTAAAGTATGCAAAGCGATTAATAATTGATGATTTAGGGCAAGAGTCAATTTCACAATGGTCTCGTGATGATATTCTAAATGCAATAATTGCCTTTCGCTTAGAAAAAAAACTGTATACACTTGTTACTAGTAACTATAAGAAAACAGAACTATTAGGTCTGTATACAATAAAAGGTAATGAAGCGATAAAAGCAAAAGCAATAATCAGTAAATTAGATGCACTAGCACCTGATGTTCAACTGGATGGTAAAAACTTACGTAATTAATAACACGAAAAGTATCCATATTATGGGTACTTTTTCTATAACAAAAACGACTAAAATAGTTATAAAAATTAATTATAGTAAAATGAAAGTACTAGTTTTAGTGAATGGAAAATTTTTTTGCCACAGAATTACCACAATTAACTGATATACTATAATTATAATAATTGTAAGGGAAAGTGAGAAAAATGAAGAGAAAAATGCAGGAATTAGAACAAAGAAATCTAGTTTACCCGCAGTATTTGAAAGGATTTATCGAATTTTATGAAGGTTTAAATAATAAAAATTTTAGTCAAGGTTGTTCGTTTTTGGATGATGGTTATGAAATATTATTAACATATTCACAAGATGAAGAGTTTTTAAGCCGTTTTTTAACATTTGGACAAGCAAATTTTTCAGGTTCAGTATATTCTTTTTTTATACCAAAAGAATCAGATGAATACCCAGTTGTAATCTTTGGAGATGAGGGTGGTGTAAGAGTAATTGCAAGAAATTTTGCTGAATTTTTAAGATTACTAGCAGTAGATTCTGAACCAATAGTTGATTTTAATAATGTATATGGTGGATTTTTTAACGAAGAACCATCGGACAGTATCAAAGAATTTCATGATTGGTTAAGTGAACAAGGAATTAAATTAATTGAAGATTATAATGATGATGAGATTATAAAAATTCTTAGTAGAGTTAAAGATATGTATCAAGAAGAAATAGATGCTTTAATATCAAAATATGAATAACTAGTTTAATTTTAAATAACCCGGTTTATAACAACCAAGGGTTATTTTTTTAAACAAAAAATGCCTTTAAATAAAGTGAAAAACAAGAAAATTAAAAAAAGATAAAAAAAAATTTGACTAAATTAAATTTTATGATATAATTAATAATGTTGTGTGCCACAATAGCTCAGTTGGTAGAGCATCCGGCTGTTAACCGGCAGGT
>CAZFWW010000118.1:0-3400 GCA_964522645.1 uncultured Mycoplasmatales bacterium | reverse complement strand
TATAAGGAGATAAAATGAGAATAGGACATTCATATGATGTACATCGTTTAAGTACAGAACGCAAACTAATTTTAGGTGGAATTGAAATCGAGCATCATAGTGGTCTTGAAGGTCATTCAGATGCTGATGTCTTACTTCATGCAATTACAGAAGCAATTATTGGGGCAATGTCACTTGGAGATATTGGAACATTATTTCCTGATACAGATCCAAAATACAAAGGGATTGATTCGATGATTTTATTAAGAGAAGTCATCGAAATAATGAATGAAAATAAATATCAAATTGTTAATATAGATGCATCGTTATATTTAGAACAACCAAAAATGCGACCACATATGGATAAAATCTGTGAAAATATTGCAAATAACATTAATATTAATCGTAATCAAATTAATGTTAAAGCAACTAGAGGCGAAAAGATGGGATTTATTGGTCGTGAGGAAGGAATTGCTGCTGAGGCAGTAGTATTGCTTAAAAGTAATGATTAAAGGAATAGGAATTGATATTGTTGAACATGAAAGAGTCAATTTAAAGATTGCAAGTCGTGTTCTTTCGGAAAGTGAATATCAAGAATTTGAAAATACAAATCGTAAAGTCGAATATTTAGCCTCAAGATTTGCAGCAAAAGAAGCTGTAATTAAAGCAACAAATAAAAAGTATTTAATGAAAGACATTGAATTTAAAAATACAGAAACAGGAAAACTTGTTTGTAATATTGCCAATATCCATATTTCGATAAGTCACGAAAAGAAATATTCGGTAGCAAATGCAATATGGGAGGAACGATGAATAACTCAACGTTATATATAAATGAAAAACAAGTGTTTGAAAATATTGAGTTATTAAGAAAAAATAAAAAAGTATGCTTAATGGTTAAAGCCGAAAATTATGGAATGGGATATGAATTTATTAATAATTTTGTTAAGCAAGGTTATAACTATTTTGGTGTAAGTACAATTGAAGAAGCGCGCGAAGTTAGAAAAAGAGCTCCTCAAGCAGAAATTTTAATTGTAGCATATGTATCCCCAGAATATTATCAAGAATGTATAGATAGTAACTATACAGTAACAGTTTATAGTCAGGCAACACTAGATGCAATTGAATTTGGTTGTAAATACCATTTAAAGTTTGATACCGGAATGGGAAGAATTGGTTTTAGCAAAAAGGAAATTCCAATAATTAAAGCTACTTATACCAATTACCATAAGCCGATTGGAATATATTCTCATGCACCAGTTGCAGTCGATGAGGAGTATACTAACAAGCAAATTGATATCTTTAAAGAAATTGTATTAGCATTTTCTGATGTTGACTTTGAATATATTCATTTTCAAAATAGTGTAGGATCACAATTATATGAGATAGATTTTACTAATATGATTAGACCAGGATTAGGAATTTGGGGTTACTATAGTGATTTATCAGAAAAGAATCAAGTTGAATCTATACTAGGGGAAACAATTAAACCAGCATTAAGTTTAAAGGCTAAAGTTCATATGATTAAAGACTATGAAGGGCAAATTGGCTATGATTTATCAGAATATGTTTCTGGTCGAGTTGCAACACTTAGAATTGGTTATCACGATGGATTCTCACGAACATTTTCAGGATATAAATTTGAAAACGGAAGTCAAATTATTGGTAAAATATGTATGTGTCAATGTTTTTTAAAAGTAGACGAAAAATTTGACCAAGAATATATTGAAATATTTGGGGAAAATGAAAGTATTTATAAATTGGTAAATTATAGTAACAAAATAGTATACGAATTTCTAGCAACGATTGCTAGAAGAATAATAAAGGTGGTAAAATGAAAACAATCGTATTAGATTTAGATGGAACCCTTCTGACGAGTGAACATGAAGTTGACCCAATTACAAAAGAGTGTTTAATCAATGTGCAAAAAAATGGTCATCGCGTAATATTATGTTCAGGAAGATCATATACAGGGATGGAAGCAATAGCTGAAGAATTGAAATTGGACTTATATGATGGATATGTTATTTCTTATAATGGGGGAGAAGCTGTTAAGTTTAAAACAAAACAGTGTCTATTTAGAAATAATTTTACAAAAGAGAATGTTGAAGACATTTATGACCTGGTTGGTAATTTAACTGAAAACTACGTGACTTATAGTCCTGGGAAAATTCACAGTAAAACTAGTAATGCTCGTGTAGAAAAAAGTGCATATATTATGAATTCAGAAATTGATCACAATATTATTGTTGATAGTCCCAAAATTGTTTTACAAGATGAAGAAGAAGTAATTACAAGCGTCTATGAACAAGTGAAAGATAAAGTTTTACAATATGACAGCTCATTTAATGTTTTTAGATCAGTACCACAATTAATTGAAATTACACCATACGGTTCAGATAAAGGCCATGGATTAGAAAAATTATTAAAGCTTGAAAAGATTGAAACAAGTGAAATTATTGCCTTTGGTGATGGTGAGAACGATCTTACACTACTACAATTTGCTCACATAGGTGTAGCAATGGGAAATGCAATGGATAGTGTCAAAGAAGTAGCTGATCGAATAACAGATACTAATGATAACTATGGTATCATTAAAGAATTAAAAAATATATTAGGAGATAAATAATGAAAAAATTAATAATCGGACTTATAGCATTTATGGCAGTATTAATTGGTGGTGTTGTTTATGTTAATGAAGCAAATAAAAATCCAGATTTAAAAGTTCAAGTAGAAGTACCAGACGATAAACGTCCAGTAGCAACAATTGATGTTGAGGGATATGGAGAAATGACATTTGAACTTTATCCAATGCAAGCGCCACAAACAGTTTATAATTTTATTGAACTTGCAAATAAAGGTTTCTATGATGGTTTAACATTCCATCGTATTGTAAATGATTTTGTTATTCAGGGAGGAGACCCTTCAGGAGATGGAACAGGTGGACCGGGTTATTCAATAACTGGTGAATTTGCTGCAAATGGTTATGATACAGGTTTAAAACATGAAAAAGGTGCAATTGCAATGGCTCGAGGTCAAGAATCAAATAGTGCTGGTAGTCAGTTTTATATTAACACAGAAGAAAATGCTAATTTAGAAGGTAGTTATGCTGTGTTTGGTTATATTACATCAGGAGAAGATGTATTAGAGAAATTAAATCTTGTTGAAACAGATGGGGAAACACCTGTTGAAAAAATTACAATTAAATCAATTAAAGTTGATACAAAAGGAATTACATATCCAGAAGCTGAAAAAATGTAATAAAATAGACTATTTAAAGGATAATAATGAAAAGATAATATTTGGTTAAGCCAATAAATTATCTTTTTTTTAAAATCAATTCAAATAAAAACCAAAATAATTAATAAAAAGAGTGTCAAGCAAAAATGAAAATGTCCTAATCTTCTTGATACATTTGTGT
>CAZFWW010000117.1:0-3626 GCA_964522645.1 uncultured Mycoplasmatales bacterium | reverse complement strand
AAATGTTTTTTTGTTATAATAAATACATGATTAAACATGTATACATTCATATTCCGTTTTGTAAGTATATTTGTACTTACTGTGATTTTTGTAAAAAATACATAAAAAACCAACCAGTAAGTGCGTATCTTGAAGCATTAGAAGCGGAAATAAAAACAAAAATAATAAATAAAATTCAGGTGGAAACAATCTATATTGGTGGGGGAACACCAAGTGCATTATCCATCAATCAGTTAAAGCAATTACAACAAATAATTGCTAAATTTTTCACATTTGCCCCAAATTATGAATTTACTTTTGAATGTAATCCTGATGATGTATCAACCGAACTTTTAACAATTTTAAAAGCAATGGGTGTTAATCGAATTAGTATGGGAGTACAAGTATTAAATGATAAATTATTACATGAATTAAAACGTGAACATACTGTAGAAGATGTAGAAAAAGCAATAGAGTTAAGTACAAAATTTATTGAAAATGTTTCATGTGATTTTATTTTTAATTTACCTAACCAACAATTGGAAGATATTGATGTCTCATTGATGCTAATTGAAAAGTATCATTTATCTCATGTTTCGTACTACGGATTGATTTTAGAAGAAAATACAATATTAGATACGATGGATTATCAACTTCAAACCGAAAACACAGAGACAAAGTGGTATTATTATATTCAATCAAAATTAAAAAACATGGGTTATATTCAATATGAAATTAGTAATTATGCCAAATCAGAAGCGTTTATCTCCCAACATAATCTAGCATATTGGCAACAAAAATCCTATTATGGATTTGGTCTTGGTGCAAGTGGTTATGAACAAGGTACAAGATTTATGAATACCAAAAACATGCGTAGTTATTTAGAAGACCCGGGTCTCAAAATTAGTGAAGATAAATTAACTACATTTGATGTACTTGAAGAAAAAATTTTACTAAATTTACGAACACAATTTGGCATTGAAAAATCATTTCTTGATGAATATAATTTAGATTATCAAAATGATTATTTTGAAGTAGTTAATGATTTATCCGTTCGCATTAAACCAAACCACTTATACTTAAGTAGTGAAATTATTGTGGAATTATTATTACAATTAGAAAGGAACTTATGCAAAGATATTTTATAACAGGTGAACACAAGTCTAAGTTAGAACTTAATAATACCGAAATTATTCACCATATGGCTGTGGTGATGCGTAATAAACCAGGTGAGAAAATTAGTATTGTTGCTAATGCAAAAACGGCAATTTATGAAATTATTGAAATTAATAATGAACAGGTATTATTACAACTAGTAGAGTTTGTAAATCAAAGTAATGAGTTGCCGATTAATGTAGATATTGCTCTTGGCTTTTTGAAAAAAGATAATTTTGAATTATCAATTCAAAAAGTAGTTGAGTTAGGAATTAATCAAGTTATTCCGACATTATTCACAAGAAATGTCGTTAAAGTTAATGAAAGTAAGTGGGAAAAAAAGCAAAAACGTTATCAGGATATAATGGAAAATGCTGCACAACAGTCGCGACGTAATGTAATTCCCCAAATTTGTAAGTACCAAAAGTTACAAGAAATCGATTATAGTAAATATGACTTAATATTAACTTGTTATGAAGCGGCTAAACAAAATAGGATAATTGATTTACAACCCCAAATCCAAGCAAGTAAGAATATATTATACTTAATTGGTCCAGAAGGTGGAATTACTGAAGCGGAAATTGATTTTTTAAAAAAGCAAGCAAATGTTCAAATAATTAGTTTGGGAAAAAGAATCTTAAGAGCCGAAACAGCAGCAATAATCACAATGGCAAATTTAGCAATGATAATAGAGGAGAATTAATGTTAAGAGTAGCAATAAAAACCCTTGGTTGCAAGGTGAATACTTATGAAAGTGATGCAATATGGGAACTATTTAAAGCCAAAGGGTACCAAAAAGTTCAACCAAATGAAGAAGCAGATGTATATGTAATTAATACATGTAGCGTAACCAATACGGGTGATAAAAAGTCACGTCAAACAATTAGAAGAATGATTAGAATAAATCCAGAAGCAGTCGTTGTAGCAATGGGATGCTATGCTCAACTAAAACCCGAAGAAGTTTCCCAAATTGAAGGGGTTGATATTGTTCTTGGAACTCAAGGGCGTGAAGATATCGTCAAATATGTAGAAGAATATTTAGAAAAAAGAAAACCAATTGTTGAAGTGACAAACATCATGAAGCAAAAAGTTTTTGAAGAGTTGGATGTAGTTTCTTTTGAATCACAAACAAGAGCTTTTATTAAAATTCAAGAAGGATGTAATAACTTTTGTACATTTTGTATTATTCCGTGGGCTCGTGGATTATTACGTAGTCAAGAACCACAAAAAGTGATTAAACAAATCAAAGATTTAGTGGCAAATGGAGTTAAAGAGGTTGTATTAACGGGAATTCACACTGCAGGTTATGGAGAAGATTTAGAAGAATATACATTTGCAATGTTATTAAAAGAAATCGATAATATTGAAGGATTAGAGCGAATTCGAATTTCTTCAATTGAAACATCACAAATTACAGATGATGTAATTGCGGTCTTTAAAAATTCAACAAAAATTGTTAATCATCTTCATGTACCAATTCAAGCAGGAAGTAATGAAGTTTTAAAGAAAATGCGTCGTCATTATACAACTCAAGAATTTATCGACAAATGTCAAGAAATTAAAGCGATTTTTCCAGACATGGCATTTACAACCGATATTATCGTTGGGTTTCCCGGAGAAACTGAGGAATTATTTCAAGAATCGATAACAACGTTAAAGGCAATTGGTTTTAGTGAACTACATGTATTTCCGTATTCAGTTCGTGCCGGAACACCTGCGGCTCGAATGGAAAATCAAATTCCAGAACCAACTAAAAAAGAACGTGTACATCGTTTGTTAGAATTAAACAATGAACTTGCATTAAATTATGCGAAAAAGTTTGCCGGTGACATTGTAGAAGTCCTTGTAGAGCGTGTTAATAAGGGTGGAAAACTTGAAGGTCATAGTTCAAATTACTTACGTGTTGAGTTTGAGGGAGATGCAAGTTTAATTAATCAAATTGTGAATGTAGAACTTAAAGAAATAAATTATCCGAAATGTAGTGGTAATTTAATCAAAAATTAAACAAAAAGTTGCTATAATAAAAATGATGGAGGATTAAATGAACAGATATAACATTAAAGTAGTTGGTGTTGGTGGTGGAGGATCAAACACAATTGATTTTATTAAAGAAACAACAACAACTAATATATATACATATGCAATAAATACAGATGCACAAGCATTAACTAATTCAAAGGCGGATTGCACGTTACATATCGGAAAAGTATCAACAAAAGGATTAGGAGCTGGAGCATTACCAGCCGTAGGACGTGAAGCTGCAGAAGAAAGTACAGAAGATTTAATTGCTGAACTTGAAGGTGCAGATATTGTTTTTGTTGCTGCTGGAATGGGTGGTGGAACCGGAACAGGTGCTGCTCCATATGTTGCTGCAATAGCGAAACAAATGGGAATTTTAACAATTGGTGTTGTGACAAAACCGTTTAAATTTGAAGGACCAAGTCGTATGCGTATGGCACTTGAAGGAATTAAACAACTAGAAAATAATACAG
>CAZFWW010000116.1:0-3674 GCA_964522645.1 uncultured Mycoplasmatales bacterium | reverse complement strand
CTTTTACTTTATGTTGGAATTCCCGTGCCATTAATACTTTAATCTGAAAAACTTTTTCTTCACGTTTTAATGCAGTCCGACTATAATGATTTTCACTATAATCTCGAAATTTGTCGATATATTTCGCCCTAATACGTTCTAGACCATAAAAATCAATAATCGTTATTGCCAGTTCGCGATCATCCATTATGTATTCTTCCATAATCATTTCTCTTATTTCCTTAATTTCCATCATTTGCTCAATATAATCGTAGCGTAATTCACTATTTTTCCTATACATTTTCCCTCAACAACGCTTCCCATTTATCAAATATTAATTCATACAAAGTCTCAGTGTCTTTTTCGTATTCTGGTTCTGCTAATAAAACATCTAATTCTTGTTCAAACTTTAATTGATTTTCCATAAAATTTATATATGTTTGAAATAAATGCATTTTATAAATAAACCTTTTTTCTTCTAAGCGCATCATCTTTTTGCTATATGAATTTTCATCATACATCCTTGTTTTTGTTACGTACTTTTCATCAATTCGTTTAAATTTCCAGTTATCAATAACTTCCATTGATAACCTATTGTCTTCTGTAATATAGGTTCTGCACACCATTTCACGGTACTTTTTAATTTCAAAACCTCTAACAAATAAATCTATTTCTTCACTATCGGCAACTGGTATTTTCACTAAACCTCCAATTTTTGCTTATTTACCAAAATTTATACTGATAATTGATATTTAATAATTTTATATACATAAAATTCATCACTTATGTATTGCATCTTATCTCTAGTTTATTAACATTATACTTAGAAATTTAATTTGTTGGTCATTTCCAAAAAACATTTCTGCTTTCTAATATTAATCAACTTTTATTATACCATAATAAACATTTTTTTTGAACAGTTGACATTTTATTGATAAATTATTTTATATTGAACTGATTTATTTAACATTCATGTATGGATGTTATTTACTATTATTAAAAACATTACTAACAACTTTCATTTTAAATGGGGATACTTCACATTCAATTTCTGCATCAAACGGTAAAATCATTCTTGGTAATGCATGTCCGAAATTTAAGTTATATAATATTGAAATCTCTTTATTTGATATTTCCTCAACAATTATTTGTTTTAGTTCATCATAATAAGTTTCATTTTGTGGTTTACCAATTATCAAACCACTAATGTGAGTAAACATTCCATGTTCATCTAATTTTTTTATCATTTTTCGATAATTTTCCCCTGAAGTTTTCGGATTATTTTCAGAAGTTTCAATGAATAGTACTTTCCCAGTCAAATCTTTTCCTGTTTTTAATAATTGATATTTATCATATACTTCCTTTTGATTAACATCCCCTGCTATACCCCCATAAATAACTTCCAAGCAACCTCCATATAATTTTCCAGTGAAGTCACCATTGTCTTGGAGAACTTCAATCCCTTTAGTTTCAGGATGACTAACTCGGTCTGTTCCAACCTCAATTGCACTAAATTTTGTTCGTTCTTCATACCAAATTGGACTTGATGCAAAATGAAAATTAGCTTCTTTTTCATAAAACACTTTAAAACAATTTTGACTATACGGAAGCATTTCACTTGCAAGTTCACCAAATTCAGTAATAAATGCTTGACCATAAAATGTACTTAATCCTAATTTATTTAGCATCAAATGGTGGGTTGTAGTATCAGAAAACCCAAGAAATATTTTCTGATTTTCCTTAATTATATCAATAAATTCTGGATCATCAAGTAAATATGGAATTGTAAAATGTGCTGTATTTCCCCCAATTGCACACATAATTGCTTTAATACTATCATCTTGAAATGCTTGCTTTAAATCACTTGCTTGCTTTTGAGGATTATTTTTCAAATCTTCTATTCCATTTAAAGTATTATTCATCATTACCGGAATAAATCCCAATTGCTTTAATCGAATTTTACCGATTTCCAGTGTATGACGTAAATCTTTCTCTCCTAACATTCCACTTGATAAACTTACAATTGCAATTTTATCACCACTTTTAATTTTATTAACCATTAAAACTCCCATTTTTTAAACCTTAATTAAAATAATTATATTAATATTATATTCATTATTTTTACCCCATTTTTAATAAATATCTTTCAATAAAGCATCTATATTACTTAAATCAATATAATTATTAAGTTTATTATATTTTTTTATATTATAACATGAATTAATTAAAACAAACTTTTATTTTAATTAAAAAAATTACCTTTTAAGGTAATTTTTAACTATCTTTGGCAAGTAAAATAATTTTTCGAGCTCTAATTGCTTCCTCTTCAGTTGCAGGGCGAACTCCCTCAAGAGGGTATTTCATCTTCATTGCTTCATATTTTGGAACTGCCATTGTATGATATGGTAAGACTTCAATTCCTGTAATATTTTTTAATTCTTTTAAGAAAATACCTAGTTGATATAAGTATTTATCATTCATAGTAATTGTCGGAACTAGTACGTGACGAATCCAAACCGGTACTTGTTTATCTGATAAATATTTGGCAAATCCTAAAACTGGAACATTACTAATTCCTGTTAATTTTTTATGTTCTTCATTGTCAATATGTTTAATATCAAGTAGTACTAAATCAACATATTTAAATAGTTCATCCATTAATGCCATTCGTGTTTTATTAAGCGGATTATATACACCACCAGATGTATCAATACAAATGTGAATTTCTCGCTTTTTTGCTTCTTTACAAAAGTCAACTAAAAATGGTAATTGTAATAACGGATCTCCACCTGATATTGTAATTCCAGCTGGAACAAACTCTTTAACTTTTTCGTATTTTTCTAATAATTCCTTAACTGACATTTCTTTTCCGTCATTCATTTTCCACGTATCGGGATTATGACAGTATTTACATCTCAAATTACAACCATTTAAAAAGATAACAAACCTTGTTCCAGGTCCATCGACAGTTCCAAATGATTCAATTGAATGAACGAAAGCTGTTGTATTCATTCTTCCTCCTAATTTAAAAAAAGAGGTTAAACAACCTCTCTTTTTCTCTTTTTTTACATTTGATCATGGAATGTACGAGCAATAACATCATCTTGTTGTTTTTTTGTTAATTTGATAAAGTTAACTGCATATCCTGAAACACGAACTGTTAATTGAGGATATTCTTCTGGATGCTTTTGAGCATCTAATAATGTTTCACGATTAAACACATTGATGTTTAAGTGGTGACCACCTTTTGTCATATATCCATCTAACATGTTAGCTAAGTTTTTCTCTTGTTGAGTTGCTGTTTTCATATTATCTCCTTAATTATTCCTATTTTTTATCTTCTACATCTTCTAAGTTTGGTACAGCACATGGTTGGTTTCCACAATCATTTGCTAGCGCTTGTAATTCTTCTAAAGACATTCCTAAATCTTCTGCACTAACTTCGGCAACCATATTTTCTGCTGCTAATTCACTATCTTTTCCAAGGGCATTTGGAATAATACTAAATGTATTTGAAATTCCATCAGCTGCGTTTTTAAACGGTAATTTTGCTACAGATGCTAAAGAAGCTACTGCACCTTCTTTATCACGTCCGTGCATTGGGTTTGCACCTGGTGCAAATGGATCTCCAGCACGACGTCCATCTGGTGTATTACCTGTTTTTGAACCATAAACTACATTTGAAGTAATTGTAA
>CAZFWW010000115.1:0-3677 GCA_964522645.1 uncultured Mycoplasmatales bacterium | reverse complement strand
CTATCACCAAATTTTGGAGCCACATAGCGATCAAAGTCATATAAAAACAACAGTTCTTTTCGTTTAGTAATTGTTTGATAAATTAAATTATCTAAAACATATTCCAACTCTTCATACCCAGATTCAAAGTCATTTGTTTTTTTCTGTTCAAACGAAACTAATGTATCGTTTAAAACTATCATTGCCAATTCAAAACATAGTTCATCTTTTGATTCAAAATAACGATGAACAGTACGTCTTGAAATACCAACCTTGTTTGCCACATCGAGTAAACTCATATTAAAATAACCTTTTTCAATTACAATTTCTCTTGCTGCATATAAAATTTGATTTTTCTTTCCCATTGTTGTCATAATTTCTCCTTAAATTCACCTGTACATAAATTGTAACATATTCACCTGTACATAAATTGTAACATATACCACAATTTACATCTTTTTTTTCGGTAAATTAAGAATCATTAGTCCTATTAGTGGATTATCCGGACTTTTTAACATTAAAAAGTCCGTATTTATTTTGTCATTTTACATATTAATTGTTTTTGCTTCTTCTTCGTTTCTTAATACTCTTAATACTCCTTTGGCTAATGCTTCTAATTCTAATTCTCCTGGATAAAGAGCAACATCTGCAATAAATTTCACACGTTTTGTAATTTCGCTTGTAATATATTCAGAGTACGCTATTCCTCCTGTTAAAATTATTTGATCAACTTTACCATTTAATGTTACAGCACGCTTTCCGATTTCTTGAGCAATTTGTAAAATCATAGCATCAATCACTTCTTTCGCTTTTGGATCAGTTTCGCTATCTTCTACAGCCTTTTTAACATCTGAATGTCCAAGGTAACTAACAAGTCCTCCGTCCCCTTGAATAAACTTCTTCATGTCTTCATGTGTGTATTTTCCACTAAAACATGCATCAATTACTTGACGTACTGGTAATTCCCCTGTTCTCTCAGGTGAAAATGGTCCTTCTTCTCCAGCATCGTTAACATCAATCATCAATCCATCTTGGTGAGCAGCAACTGAAATTCCACCACCCATGTGAGCTACGATTAAATTTAACTCATTGTAACTTTTATTAATTTTTTTTGCATACTCACGAGCAGTTGCTTTTTGATTTAATGCGTGCCCACGACTGAAACGTCTCATTGCACTATGTCCACTATATGAACAAATTGGTGAAATTTCATATGTCATTGGTGAATCAACAAAATATGCTTCAATTCCTAATTCATTTGCAATATTTTTCCCAATAATACTTGCTAAGTTAGCAGGGTGTTGGTATGGAGTTGTTCGTTGGAACTCACATACTGCATCTGTTACAATATACGTACCACTTGTAATTGGTTTTGTTACACCACCACGACAAGCGATTGCTGTTAAAGATGATAATTCAATATTATTCTTTGCTAATGCATTAATAATTGCTTCTTTTCTAAATTCAAATTGTGATGGCACTGTTGGGAACTTTTGTAGTTCCGCAACATCGTGACGTAATACTTCTTCAAATACTAATTTTTCTTCATCAAAACATCCAATTTTTGTTGATGTCGAACCTGGGTTTATTGTTAAAATTCTATTCATTATTTTACCTCCATTTGTGCTCTTGCAATTGCTAATGATAATGATAATCTTTTCTCTTTAGCTCCATCAGAACGTGACGTTAATACGATTGGAACTTTTGCTCCCATTATAATCCCTCCTGATTGATATCCTTCAGCAAGATATAATAATCCTTTTCCAAAGATGTTTCCAACATTAATATCAGGAACAATTAAAATGTCCGCCTTACCAGCAACAGGATCAGTTACTCCTTTTGTTTTTGCTGATTCTAGTGATACTGCATTATCTAATTGTAATGGACCACTCACGACACATCCTGTAATCTCACCATTCTGATTCATTTTTTGAAGTTCAGCAGCATCAACAGTTGCTGGCATTTTTTCATAAACTTTTTCTTTTGCACATAACATTGCAACGTTTGGACACATAATGTTTAATGAATGCGCAACTTCAACTGTATTTTCAATGATTGATTTTTTAGCTGCTAAATCAGGTTCAATATTCATCCCAGCATCTGATAAGAATAATAAACGATCCGTACCCTCTTTATAAAAGACACCAACGTGACTTAAGTGTTTTGTTGTTCTTAAACCATGCTCTTTTTTTAGTAATTCTCCTAATAAGATTGATGTATCAATTAAACCTTTCATTAAAAAGTTTGCATTACCATTTGCTACTTCAGTTACAGAAATTCTTGCAACTTCCGGTAGTTCTGTTGCTGAAATAATTTTGTAAGTTTTTTCATCAACATTACATTTTTTTAAGACAGCAGTGATTTTTTCTTCATCACCTACTAAAGTTGCGTTTAATAAACCTAATTGACGGAAATGTTCGATTGCTTCAATTGTTCCCTCATCATATGGAGCAGCAACACTTACAGTCATTACATCATTACTATCCTTTAATAATCCTTCGAAATACTCAATATTATACATTTTATTTACCTTCTTTCTGAATGAATGCTAACATTCCATTTAAATGTTTCTTAATTAATACTATTAATTCTTTACGTTCAGCAGCTTCTGCTTTAAAACTTGATAAACTTAACCATGAACTGTCATTTACAACGTATGCAATTCCAAAACCATTTTCTTCAACTGGCTGGAAGAATCCACATCTAAATAGTGGGTGCACAACAGATGACGTAGAAAGACGATTATTTTCGATTTTTTTCCATGCTGCTGAGGCAAATAATGGATGGCTTTTCCCAGCTTCAAGTGCTCCAATTTTCAGACCAAACAAGTGACGATTAACACCATGTCCTTTTTGACATTCTTTTAAACGACTATAATGTTCGTTTAAAGCATCAATTAAAATTCCTCTTAACTCTGGATCTTCTGGATTTTGTAAATAACGTTTAACAAATTCTTCACTGTCACTACTAATTGGACGAACACATTCTGTTCTACCACGGAAGAAACTACGATTGTCAACTGCAATATAAGTGTTTTCAAATTTATTAAATAGTTCATATTGTGCTAATTGGAATACGATATGAATAAATCCATCTGCACTTAAAATACCATTTTCTTTTAATATTTCACGTTTTAATTCTGGAATTTTAACGATATCAAACTCGACATTTTGACAATATGCTTTAAAATCAGTAAAATATTGATTTAATTCATCTTCAACGTTTGCTACATCAAAGTCTAATAATTGATATTCTGTTTTACTAGTTGTATTATCAATTTCAATTTCAAGTTTTGATAAATATTGATATGCTGCCTCAACTACAAATACTTCTGTTCCACCATCAACAAATGTATGGTCGGCAATTAGTGATTTTAACCCACCTGACGTCATAGTATATGACATACATTTTCCATGAAAACGATTGAAATATTCATTATTATAAATTGTATTAATTAGCTCTTTACTTTGGTCAAAGTCATTGTAATCATCATAACTAAATGCGGCAATTGCTTCACACACTTTATCGAATTTTTCCTGATTATCTGAATTTTTTAAAATTGTTTCTAATGTTTTACTTGCATCTTCACGACTAGTTGCAGCACTAATGTTATTAGCGTTTGCTCTAGCTGTTTGCTCAATATTTTTTGCAACTATTTCCTTTAATGAATTACAAATCTTGCTGATTTCAACTACTTG
>CAZFWW010000114.1:0-3719 GCA_964522645.1 uncultured Mycoplasmatales bacterium | reverse complement strand
ACACGTTTTAGAATAAGGAGTTTAATATGATGTCTAGAAAAGTAAAAGGTTCACTCTGTGCGGTTGCACTTACTGGATCTTTAGTTACTACAAGTATAGCCGAAGCTAAAGAATATGATTTAGAGGCTTCTAATACAGTAAATCTTGATGATGATTTACTTGCTGTAACAGAAATTGATTTACAAGGATTGCCAGAATTAACACCGCTTCAAGAAAATCCTTCAATTCAAACTACAAATTACACGGATGATATTGAGAAAATTGTTGCGGATACAACGCCAACATCTACACCAACAACTAATAATCAAAGCCAAGCTTCTACAAAGAAGGTTGCCGTAAACACAACAATTGATTCTGATGGTGATGGAATTCCTGATGTTGATGATGCATATCCAGATATGCCTGATGCTGATTTTGATGGAATTATTGATGGTAAGGATCCAATCATTAACTGGCAAGATAAAAACAATAACGGTATTAACGATGATGAAGAGGTTGAAAAGGCACCGGTTGTTGAGGAAACACCGGTTGTTGAGGAAAAACCAGTTGTTGAAGAAAAACCAGTTGTTGAAGAAAAACCAGTTGTTGAAGATACACCGGTTGTTGAAGATACGCCAGTTGTTGAAGATACACCGGTTGTTGAAGATACGCCAGTTGTTGAAGATACACCTACTACTGATAATAAAACTAAGCCTGAACAAAATTACTCTTCAAACTCACGAGTAAATATGCCTTCAGAAGATGTTGACAATATTGTTGATGACATTATTGATAACATTGATACTGATGGTGATGGAATCATTGATTCAGAAGATTATTATCCAACAATGCCTGATGCTGATTTTGATGGAATTATTGACGGTGAAGATCCAATTATTAATTGGCAAGATAAAAACAATAATGGAATTAACGATGATGAAGAAAAAATTGTAGACAATTCAACAGACAATAGCAATGACACACAAATCACAGACAATAATCAAGAACATGATTTTCTTGATTATACACTGCCAGTACAAAGTGCAACAATCACTAATGACTATTTAGGATATGATGCTGTAGGTATTGGACACCACGCAATTGATTTTGCTGCACCTTATGGTACTGCTGTTAATTCAATTGCTGATGGAACGGTTATTGCTTCTGGTTATTCAAATATTGGAGGAAATTACGTTGTAATTTTACACCAAGATGCACTGGGGAATTACTACACTTCGTATTACGGACACTTTAGTTCAGTATACGTTACATCTGGGCAAAGCGTTAATAAAGGAACAATTATTGGGGCAATTGGGATGACTGGTATTACAACTGGTCCACATGTACACTTTGAATTAAGTTTAGGACAAGTTCATACTCAAAATAAAGTTAATCCTAGAGAATATATGAATATTCCTACTTTAGGAACTTCATATTAATTTAAATCAATTCCAAAAGAAAGCAAAATATACTGCTTTCTTTTTTTATTATTCAAATCTTCCTGATATCAGTTGAAATTATAAAGAAAAATTATCATATTTTTTCTTATTATTAAAACTTTTAGTTATTATCATTTTCCCCCATATATAAAGGGTTTAAGACTGATAAGCAAAGTTATTCCTTTGACTTTTCTAAAAAAAACACCACATTATCATATCATTTTTGGTAAAATATTGATAGGTTGCATGTTATTTTAAAAAAATATTTTATAAACATGTGAACTTAAAAAGAGATGAAAATTGAGGAGAAAGATGATTTCGAGAAAAATAAAAGGTTCGCTATGTGCAATTGCACTAACCGGATCATTTGCAACTACAAATGTAAATAACAATGCTAATAGTATTGAAGATGATGAAACTAAAACTATCGCTTTTAATGAAGCTGAAATTGATGAATTAAATGACCAAGAACTACAAGGAGATTTTGAATTTACTTCTACTGAAATAACTCCTACTAGTGAAACTAGCACGCAAGACACTGAAATTGATGTCGTTACAATTAATCCTGAAAACTATAATCAGGATAGTTTTGAAGCACAACAAACTCCAGTTGAAATTACAATTAATAACGAATCAGTTGAAACTCCGGTTACTGAGTCAGCTAATACTGATCATATAAATATCGAAACTGTTAGTACCAAGCCTACTACTGATGAAATTAATTCAGATGTTACAGATACTAAGGATCCAGTAATTCCACCAGTCAGCGAAAATAGTGACATTATTGTTCCAACTGAAGATAATACCCAAAAACCGCAAGATCAACAAACTGAAAATAATAATACTATTAATGAAGATACTAACACTGTTGAGGAAAATACTAATAGTGATTTAAACAATAATACTACTTTCAATGAAGAAATTGATACTGATGGTGATGGAATTATCGATAGTGAAGACCACTATCCGGATATGCCTGATGCTGACTTTGATGGGATTATTGATGGCGAAGATAAAATTATCAATTGGCAAGATAAGAATAACAATGGAACTCCTGATGATGAAGAAACTACAAATAGTGATACTACAAATAGCGATGATGAGGAAATTATAAACAGTGATAATGATACTGAAGATAATAATGACCCGGTAGTTAATGAGCCTGTTGATACTGATGGTGATGGAATTATTGATAGTGAAGACCACTATCCTAACATGCCTGATGCTGACTTTGATGGCATTATTGATGGTGAAGATGAAATTATCAATTGGCAAGATAAAAACAACAACGGAATTAACGATAATGAAGAAGAAAATGAAATAAATAATGATAATCAAAACAGTAATAATAACAATCAAGAAGATAACACAAACGTTACTGATACACTTGATTATGTGATGCCAGTAGATCATGCAACAATTACTAATGATTATATGGGATACGATGCAATCGGAACTGGTCACCATGGAATTGACTTTGCTGCAC
This sequence comes from uncultured Mycoplasmatales bacterium, assembly GCA_964522645.1. Classification (GTDB taxonomy): domain Bacteria; phylum Bacillota_I; class Bacilli_A; order UBA3375; family UBA3375; genus CAZFWW01. Next base: position 815 of record CAZFWW010000114.1, on the reverse strand, counting down.
CATATGGTACTGCTGTAAATTCAGTAGCAGATGGACAAGTATCAGGAACTGGTTATACAAACGAAGGTGGAAATTACGTTACAATTGTGCACCAAGATGTAGCTGGTAATTACTATACAACATATTATGGTCACCTTAGTGCCATTTACGTTAATGTTGGACAAAAAGTAAATATGGGAACTGACATTGGAGCAATTGGAATGACTGGAATAACAACCGGTCCACATACCCACTTTGAATTAAGTCTTGGACAAATTCATGTTCAAAATAAAGTTAATCCACGTGATTACATGAATATTCCAACATTAGGAAGTTCATATTAAGGCAACATATAAATTTAAATTATATGAAAACATAAGAAAAACCAAACAAAGTAATTTTTTGTTTGGTTTTTTTCATTTTCTTTAAATAAAGGATTTTCATAATTTGTAAACTAACATTAAGTTTAAATTGTTAAATAGAGAAACGTGTATAAGTTATATTTAAATAACTTTATATCATATTTTTGTGTTTTTTATTCTTTTGATGAATATTTTCCAATGATAAATTGCAATTAAAAAAATGACTATTACTAGTCATTTTCACGTTTAGAGATATTAATTTAGAGCGATACTATTTATATAAATGAGTTTTATATTATGTATCTAAATTTAAGAGAGATTGTAAAATAACTTATTTATTTTACATTAGTAGTATATCAAACATGTGTGGCAAAGTTGTGGCAATAGTAGAATGTTAAAAAAAAATGGCAATTCATGCCATTTAAAAGTTAAGAGATATTATTCTATTCTTAAGTGATACATTTTCAATCATAA
>CAZFWW010000113.1:0-3836 GCA_964522645.1 uncultured Mycoplasmatales bacterium | reverse complement strand
ATTGATGGAACAGAAGTATTAACTCACTTTGTTAGTGCAACAGATTATGAAAAAGAAAACAAAATCAATACTTTTACGACATATAATGGAATGATTGATGCAAATCACGTAATGGGAGCGTGGCAACGTTATCAGCAAAAAGATATTAATGATGATGTATTAATTTGTTATGGATATGGTGATGGTGGTGGTGGTCCTACTCGTGAAATGTTAGAGACTGAAAAACGAATGAACAAAGGAATTCCTGGAGCACCAACAGTTAAGCAAAGCCATGCTAAACCATATTTTGAACGGCTAGAAAAAACGGTGACAAATAGCGACCGCTTGCCGACATGGCAGGGTGAACTATATTTAGAATATCACCGTGGAACTTATACATCAATGGCTAAAAGTAAAAAGTATAATCGTAAATCAGAACAAATGTTACATGATTTAGAGTTTTTAGCATCTTATTTAAAAGCATTAAACCCAAATTTTGAATATCCAAAAGCAAAGTTAGATTATATTTGGAAAATTGTGTTATTAAATCAATTCCACGATATTCTACCAGGAACATCAATTAAAAAAGTATATGAAGATTCATTTGCTCAATATGCAGAAATTACAAAACTAGGAACAGAACTAAAAACAGAACTAGAAGGTAAAATTAAAGAAGAGTTAGCATGTGAAGATGGTTTACTTGTTTATAATACACTTGATTTTGAACGTAATGATTATGTTGAAGTTGATGGTGAAATTCACTACATTGAAGGAATTCAGCCGTTTAGTGCTAATGTTTATAAACCAACTAATAGTGTTGAATCGGTTTTCAGTTATGAAGGAAATCAAATTGAAACACCATACTATCAAATTACTTTAACTGAATTTGGTGAACTAGCATCAATTTATGATAAAGAAGCAAAACGTGAAGTCTTAAAGGGTAATGGTAATGAATTTATCGCTTTTGAAGATAAACCTCATCACTATGATGCTTGGGATATTAATGTTTATTATAAGCAAAAAGCATACAAAATGGATAAATTAGTGGAAATTAAAGTAGTAGAAAATACTCCGCATCGTTTTGGCTTAGAAATAATTAAAAATTATCAAAAATCTCAAATCAAGCAAGTAATGTATCTATATCATAAAAGTAAACGAATTGATTTTGATACAACAATTGATTGGAAAGAAAAGCAAACATTATTAAAGGTAGCTTTCCCGATTAATGTTCACGCTGAAAAAGCTACATTTGATATTCAGTTTGGTAATGTGGAACGTAACACACATGCTAATACATCATGGGATTTTGCGAAGTTTGAAGTAGTTGCTCACCGTTATGTTGATTTATCAGAAGGAAATTATGGAGTAAGTTTATTAAGTGATTGCAAATATGGTTATGACGTGAATGATGGAGTGATGCGTATGAGTTTAATTAAATCAGCAATTGATCCAAATCCAGATGCTGACAAAGAAATTCATCAATTTACGTATTCATTATTCCCACATAATTCAGCCGATTTAACCAAAACAATTGCAGAAGGGTATAAACTTAATAATCCATTATCAGTTCAAAAAGTAAGTGAGAAATCAGGAATCAAGAGTTATTCGTTTGTAACAACAGATGATGGTGTAACGATTGATACAATTAAAAAGGCTGAAGATAGACCAGGATATATTGTCCGTGTTTATGATCAGATTCGTAATCGTGGCGAGTTTTCACTTAACTTTATGAAGCAAATTAAAACTGCCTATCGTTGTGATTTACATGAAAATAAAACAGATGATGTAACATTTACTAAAAATGTAATTACTGATGAAATCAGTCCATTTGCAATTAAAACATATTACCTAGAATTTGTAGAGGAGTTCTAATGAAACATTATGATCAAAGTATAAGTTTTACAGAACGTATTGAATATTTAGTTGATAATTTAACACTTGAAGAGAAAGTGGGACAACTAGTTCATGATTCAAAAGCAATTGAACGTCTTAATATTTCACCTTATAACTGGTGGAATGAAGCCCTTCATGGTGTTGCACGTGCCGGAATTACAACCGTATTTCCACAACCAATTGCTTTTGGGGCAACATTTGATAAAGAACAAATATTGGAAGTAGCTTCAGTGATTTCTACAGAAGGTCGTGCTAAGCATAATATTGCTAAAAGTTACAATGATTATGGGATTTATAAAGGATTGACATATTGGAGTCCAAATATTAATATCTTTCGTGATCCACGTTGGGGACGTGGTCATGAAACGTATGGTGAAGATCCATATTTAACAGCTAAGTTAGGAGAAGTATTTGTCCGTGGACTACAAGGAGATGATCCAAAGTATCTAAAGGCAGTTGCAACACCAAAGCATTATGCTGTTCATAGTGGACCTGAATCAAAAAGGCACATATTTGATGCTTGTGTATCGGATAAAGATTTACACGAAACATATTTATACGCCTTTAAGCATGCCGTTCAGGTCGCTAATGCTGAAGGAATTATGGCAGCATATAATAAGGTTAATCATGAAGCATGTTGTGCGAGTGATACACTACTGAACAAAACATTACGTGAAAAATGGGGCTTTAAAGGTCACGTAGTGTCTGATTGTAACGGTTTGATTGATTTACATACAACACATAAAATTACAAATTCTCTAAAAGAATCCGCTGTATTAGCGTTAAATAATGGTTGTGATTTAAATTGTGGTTATACATTTAATGCATTAATTGAAGCAGTAAATGAAGGGTTAATTGGCGAAGACGAAGTAAATAAGGCTTTTCGCCGTGTATATATGGCTCGCTTTAAACTTGGAATGTTTGATAATAACCTTGAACATCCTTACGAAAAATTAGGTTTTGAAGATATTGCTACTAAAGAGCATCAAGAATTATCAAAGGCCGTAATTTATAATTCAAGTGTTTTATTGAAAAATGATAATTCTGCATTACCATTAAAGAAAACAGAAAAGGTTTGTGTGATTGGACCAAACGCGGATGATGCAAAGGTTATTTTAGGTAATTATCACGGAACACCTGCGAAAACGGTAACCGTACTTGAAGGGATTAATCAATATTTAAAAACAGATGTACGATATTCACCGGGATGTGAAATGCTGTATGTAGATGATAGTTGTATGTATGCTGATGCTAAAGTTTACTTTAGTGAGGCATTAACTTACGCTAAAGCAAGTGATACAGTTGTAATGGTAATGGGACTTTCGCCGTTATTAGAAGGTGAAGAGGGGGATGCAACAAATGCTGATGCCTCAGGAGATCGATTAAGTATTGAACTTCCACAAATCCAAAAAGAACTGATTGATGAAATTAGTAAATTAGGAAAAAAGGTTGTATTAGTTTTAATTAATGGTGGACCTGTAACAATTACAGCGGAAATTGATAAAGTAGATGCAGTACTTGAGTGTTGGTATCCAGGTGGACTTGCTGGTGAGGCAATTGCGAAAATGCTTTATGGTGAGGTTTCACCTCAAGGAAAAATGCCAATTACTGTAGCAAAATCAATTGAAGATTTACCAGATTTTAGTGATTATGCAATGAAAAATCGTACGTATAAGTATATTGAAAAAGAGCCACTATATCCATTTGGTTATGGGTTAAGTTATAGTGACACATCAATTACTAGTGCAGAAATTATAAAAAATAATCGAGAAATCACCATCAAAGGGAAGTTGACAAATGCTGGAGATTACGACTTGAAAGAAACTGTTCAAGTATATTTAAAAGTAGATGGCGATACTTGTAATCATAAATTAATTGATTTTGAAAAAATATATTTAAGCAAAAATGAAGAAGTTGAATTTAAAATTATCCTTGATGAAAGTAATATTAATTACTTTAATGAT
>CAZFWW010000112.1:0-3864 GCA_964522645.1 uncultured Mycoplasmatales bacterium | reverse complement strand
TGGGTTATTTGATCCTGTTTTCTGGTCAATTGAAATTGCTGGAGCTAATCCCTCTATCGAATCCACATCTGGCTTTTCACTTCCCCCTAAAAACTGGCGGGCATATGAAGATAGACTTTCAACATAACGTCTTTTTCCTTCAGCATAAACTGTATCAAACGCTAAAGTACTTTTTCCACTACCACTTGGTCCGGTAATTACTACGAATTTATCCTTTGGAATTTCTACATCAATGTTTTTTAGATTGTTTTCACGAGCACCTTTTATAACTATTTTATCCTTTTTCATCCTACTCCTTTTCTTCTTATGATATTATACCACATTATTAAATTCTTCGTTGTAGCAAGGGTAAATAAAAAACCTTCTTATTTATAAGAAGATTTAAATTTGAATATAATTTTATTTATTTGTGGTATGGAGCATTATTATTAATACTCAATCCACGATAAATTTGTTCAAGCAACATTATTCGAAATAATTGATGCGGAAATGTCATTTTTGAAAATGATAAACGTAAATTTGCCATTTCTTTTATTTCATCATGAATTCCATAACTACCACCAATTACAAAAGTAATTTTAGAATTTTCATAAATCGCAATATCACTTAATTTTTGGGCAAATTCTTCACTTGTTAATTGTTTTTTATCAATATCTAAAATAATCAAATATGAATTGGGATCAATTGCTTTTTTTAACTTTACTGCTTCCTTTTCTAATACTTGATTAATATTTTGATTTGTTGGCTCATCTTTTAATTCTTTAATCTTAATTTTTGCATATTTCCCAATTCGCTTGCTATACTCATCATTTAACTGTCTTAAGGATTTTTCCTTTAAAACTCCTAAAACAATTAATTCTATATTGATTTTCCCATTCATTTATTCTCCTAATTCAATTGATACAATTTCTGCTTTAGCAAGAACGTGCTTTTCGACTAATAATTGCTCATTCCATTTTAAGACATCTGCCTCTGTATTATTATTTTCACTTAGATGGGCAAACGCAATTTTTTTAGTACGCTCCCCTACTATTTCAGTTAAATAATCACTACATTGTTCGTTTGATAAGTGACCCTCATCTGACATTATACGTTGTCTTGTTAAAAACGGATAACGTTCATTACTAATTAGTTGTTCATATTCATAGTTACTCTCAATTAAATAAAAATCTGCATTCGTAATTTTATTCAAATGGTCTTGACGTAAATATCCTGTATCTGTTAAGTGAACAAGTTTCTGCTGAGAAGTGTTAATAATAAATCCAATACTATCTGCAGCATCGTGTGATGTTTTAATCACTTCAAAATCAATTCCTTGATAAGAATATTTATCCGTAATAAACTCGACATTACTAATTTCATGTCCTAAAGCATTATATGTTTTTTCCCTTGTTACAACAACGGGTTGATATTTTTTTAAAAATACCTTTAGTCCTTTAATATGATCAATATGTTCGTGCGTTACAAAAATAACATCGATCGCTTCTGGATCAATGTTAATTTGTTCTAAGCGTTCAAGGACACATTTATTTGTTATTCCCATATCAATCATAAATGTTAAATTACTTGCTTGATAAACATAACAATTTCCTGATGAACTTGAAGCTAAACTATGAAGATTATTTATTAAAATGGTAATCCTTGTGTAAATGATCCCATTGTTTTTTGTTGCTCTTCATCAATTTGTTTACACGCTTGATTAATCGCACTTACAATCATATCTTGTAACATATCTTTATCTTCAGGATCAATTACTTCTTCTTTGATGTTTAGGCTTTTAAGTTGCTTTGAACCTAACATTACAACTTCAACTGCTCCTCCACCTGTTGAGACTACATACTCTTTTTTCTCTAAATCTTTTTGGGCACCTTCCATTTGCTTTTGTAATTTTTGTGCTTGTTGCATCATTTGTTGAATTTGTTTTTGATTCATTTTTCCTCCTATATTTTAACAACCAACTCTGTTCCAAACTCTTCTTGAGCTTTTTTATAAATGTCTTTTTCTTTTAACTCTTTAATTCGGCTAATATATTCTGGTCGGTTTGTTAACCATTCATTTACTTCTAACAAGAATATTTTACCTTTTTTACCAGTATATTTGTAAAAAATATCGTTAATTTCATTTAATCTTTTAGCATACGATTCAATATAATTAGCATCAATTGTAATTACATAACCAATTTCACTAGCAGCTTGAATTGTTGAATATTCGAAAAATTTTGCTAATCCATATTTACCAGCTGCTTCTAAATTGTGTTTAATTTCTGGATACATTGTCAATATGTGCTTTTTGGATTGAACAGTTGCTTGCATTAAAACATCAAGAATAATGTAGTTTGATTCTGGTTCTTGAACTTTAATATTTGGTGAATCAACTTTTACTGCCATTTCTTCCTTTATTTCACTTTGAACTTGGGTTGAATCATTTTGTGATTCTAACTGTTCATGCATTTGCTGATTAACTTTTACTAAGTCTGTTTCCATTGTTTCTTCATCCATTTTTTGTTCTTCACCGATTAAAAAATCAATTACATCGGTTGGTCGTTCATCAAGTACAATTGGAGCATCCTTTGGTAATTCCGGCTCATTATTAATTACTGGTGACTGCTCTTTTTTCGGCTCCACACTCAATAATTGTTCACGTTGGGCTTGTAACTTAGCTTGATGCTTTTCATATTCAAAATTTGGTTCTGGCTCTTTTATTGTATCTGTTTTTGTCGCTACTACTTGCTCTAACCCGCTTGCAGTTTGGTTATTTTCACTTATTTTTAGTACTTGCTGACTTGCCATTTCAATTAAATATACTTCAATTAGTAGGCTATAATTATTTGTAAACTGCAATTTAGCATCTAATTCACTAAAGGTTTTTAAATAATAGACTAGCGATTTTTTCGGAACATCACTATTTGGATCTAATAATAAATCACGAATAAAATACTGCATGTCTAAAATAAATTTATTTTCATCAATTCCTTGGCTTAAAATGTTTTGCCAGTAATCTACAACCTGATTTAAATCACCACTCATCAGTAGTGATAATAACTGCTCCATTTCTTTTTTTCCAACAAGTTGAAGTGAACTATTAACTGCACTAAGTGTAATTTGCGGACTATAACTTTTAACTTTCTCAATGATGCTTAAGGCATCACGCATTGCCCCATCTGCTAATTTAGCAATTTTTTCTAATGCTTCTAATTCATACACAATTTGTTCCTGGTCTAACACATAAGTCAAACGAGCAACAATATCACTGACTTCAATACGCTTGAAATCAAAACGTTGACAACGTGATAAGACTGTTAATGGTATTTTATAAATTTCAGTTGTTGCTAAAATAAAAATAACATGTTCCGGCGGTTCTTCAAGCGTTTTAAGCAGTGCATTAAATGCTGCTTTACTTAACATATGCACCTCATCAATTATATACACCTTATATTTTAAATCCATTGGCATGTAATTCACATTTTCAATAATACGGCGAATTTCATCTACCCCATTATTACTTGCAGCATCGATTTCCCAAACATCAGATATTTCAGCTTTACTATCAAATAAATTACATGTATCACAACTATTATCACTACATGTACAATTTACTTTTCGAGCAAATATTTTAGCAATTGAGGTCTTTCCACATCCACGTGGTCCACTAAATATATAGGCATGACCAATCTTATTATTTTCAACTGAATTTTCAAGTGTTTGAATTATGTTCTTTTGTCCGACAACATCTGTAAATGATGCTGGTCTGTATTTACGATATAAACTTTGATATGACATTTCTTCTTTACCTTTCACTTTTAAATTTTGATTAGATACAAAAAAAAGCCAGCATTAAGCTAGGATAAATAATCTTAAGGCTGCT
>CAZFWW010000111.1:0-3896 GCA_964522645.1 uncultured Mycoplasmatales bacterium | reverse complement strand
CGTTACTAACAAATTCAATTGCTAAAATTCCATCGCCAAGATCTAATGTATTAATTTCTTTATTTGATGACGTTTTAACAGGATAAATTTCATTTAATTCAACTTTTTTCGGTTCTGAATAGAATTTATCATTAATTTGGTGATGTGTTGAAACCCACTCAGGAATTTCAAGACCATCTTCATGAATTCTATTAATTACATATTCTACACCTAAAGTGTCCCATAATTGGAATGGTCCTAACTCCCAGTTATAACCCCAACACATTGCATCATCAATCGCACGGAAGTCGTCTGTAATTTGTGGTACTAAATTTGCTGAATATAATAATACATTACGTACAATTTCCCATGCAAATTTATTTTCAGGTAAGTCTCCTTTTACCATTGCACAAAAACGTTCTTCTGATGTTTTTTCTTTTTTCGCTGCAGCCACACCTTCTAAAACTGTTCTTTCAAGTAATTCATACTCACGTTTTTCAGGGTTCCACATTAATTTAACACGTTTTCCATTTACTTTATCACGTTTATAGAATCCACCACGTGTTTTATTACCTAATTGTTTGTTTTCTAACATTTCTTTATAGTAATCTGGTAATTCAAAACGACTTAAATCTTCTGTTGTCGGATCAATCATTTCAATAGATGTTCTAGCAGTATGTGCTAAAATATCTAATCCTACTAAGTCTACTGTACCAAAACTTGCACTTCTTGGACGCATAATTAATGGTCCTGCAATTTGATCAATTTCCGCAAAGTTAAAATTGTAATTTTCTGCAACATGAATTAAATCACACTGTGAGAATACTCCGATTCTGTTTCCAATAAAGTTTGGTGTATCCTTTGTTACTACTACACCTTTTCCTAAATTGTCTGAACAGAATTTATCCATTTGCTCAAGAATTTCTGGGTTAGTATCATGCGTTGGAATTAACTCAATTAAATGCATGAAGCGTACCGGATTAAAGAAGTGCGTTCCTAAGAAGTTTGGTTTTACTTCCTCAGGTAAATTTTTTGCAATTTCATTTACACTTAATCCTGATGTATTTGTAGATACGATTGCTTCTTCTTTTAAGTAAGGTGCAATTTTATTGAATAAGCTTTGTTTAATGTCAAGTCTTTCAACAACTACCTCGATTACCCAATCACTCTCAGAAATCATTTCTAAATCATCTTCTAAGTTCCCGATTGATAAATTATTACTAAACTTTTTATCAAAAATTAATCCTCGTTTTTTATCACAAATAATTGCTTGTCCACCTAATGCGAACTTGTTACGGAATGCATAACTATCTTCTGTTAAGTTTGCCTCTGCATCTGCTTCTGTAAATTTTGGTGGGACAATATCTAATAATGAAACTTTTAATCCACAATTCAATAAATGTCCTGCTATTGATGATCCCATCACTCCTGCACCAATTATAGTTACTTTTTCTATTTTGTGTTCCATCCTTATCCTTTCCTCTAACTAATACTTATTTAGCTAAATCTTCTAATACTTCTTTTACAGTTTTAATTTCAGTAATTTGTCCGGCAACTTGTCCAGCCATGAAACTACCTTCTTCTTTATTCCCTTCAAACACTGCTTTACCTAATGATCCTAATGTTAATTGTTCAATTTCAGCGTGAGAAATATCAGTTTTTTCTAACTCTAAATATTTTTTAGTCATTGGGTTTTTAATTGTTCTTACTGGTGCACCAATTACACGACCTGTTACTACAGTATCTCCTGGTTGTGCATCAATAATCATTTGCTTATAGTTTTCGTGTACTGGACACTCTTCAGTAGCTAATAATACTGTTCCGATTTGTACACCGATTGCTCCTAATGATCTAACTGCTTTATATTGGATATTGTTTGCAATACCACCTGCAGCAATAATAGGTGTTCCTTCACACATTTCAATTGCTTGACTAACTGCTACTAACGTTGACTCTTCCCCAACGTGTCCACCACTTTCAGTACCTTCAACGATTACAGCATCTGCACCAATTGCAGCCATTTTCATTGCTAATTTTGCATTAGGTACTACTGGAAATACTAATGTACCATTATCTTGTAATAACTTGATAAATGTTTTAGGACTTCCTGCACCTGTTGTAACAACTGGCACTTTGTACTCTAAACATAGTTCTACAATTTCCTTTGCAAATGGACTCATTAACATTACGTTAACTCCGTATGGCTCACCATCAGTTAGTAATTCTTTTACTTTGATGATTTCTTGCTCAACACGTTCCCTGTTCCATCCTCCTGCTCCGATCAATCCTAATCCACCGGCTTTTGAAACACTTGCAGCTAATTCTGCTGTTGCAATGTTTGCCATCCCCCCTTGGATAATTGGATATTTTAAATTTAATTTGTCTGTTAAAATGTTCATATTTTTCTCCTCCATGTTTACGTTTTCATTATATCATTATGCATACGCCATGAATAGGATTAAATTTTGTTAAAATAATTGTATTTTAGCTCTTTAATCCACTTTTGTAATTAAAAACTAGTTTTATATATTTTACTACAGTCATGAAAATCCTTATTTTATTACTATGCCAGTCTCTGTTTTTCATAATTCATTCTTGTCCAACATTGGGCTTCGAAACATACTGGAGACTACTATAAATGATATAAAGTATTGTTTTATTTAATAATAAAATTATCAGATTAAAAATATTAATGATTTCTAATCTGATAATTTCACGTTTATATAAAAATAAACTATATTTTATTTTCTAGTTTATTATTGCTTTTGAGTTCAATATCTATTCATCAATCGAACCATTATCTCATGTGTACTGTTTTCAATCTAAATTAAATGAGATGATTTTTATTAATTGCTCATTATCTACTGGATAATTAATTTTTTTTGATAACCCTAACAGTCGTGTTTCCAGCTCCTTTAACTCTAATATCATTTTATCATAGGCAATTTCCAAATCTGCAAGATCAACTACAATTTTCTCCTTTGGTGGCGGAGTGAATCGTTCATACTCATCACTACAATTAAATATTACCTTTTGATCAACACATTCAATTTTGGGAGCTGGGTGACTAATCCCATAGTCTACAAAGTAACCATCATAGCTTTTCCCTTTTATGAGTGACCCCCACTCTTGCCAATCGGCAATAAGACTACAGCATTGTGGAAACAAAACATCTTGATTATTAATTTTAAGTACATACCCTCCATATAAATCAAAACACTTATTTTGAAAATCTGCTTTCAGATATTCAGGTGAAAACTCATTAAGTCTATCCTCAATTATCTTGATTAGATTATCATCACTGATATCTTTCGGGCGATAAAAACCCGATCCCTTGTAATAAGGGATAAATTTATCCTTAAATCCTAATTTTAAGTAACATTTTTCTCGGTAATTCTGCCACACATCGGGATTTTCCCAATATGGTTCTAATTCCGAGAGGGTAACATTATGACTATAATTCGTCAAGTCAATTACTGGTATTAATTCAACTTTCATTTTTTCTCCTTTTAATTGTTTTTAAGTACATTCAAATTCAAATATTTTTATCAATTTAGTATTACACTTTTGATAGATAACAATCCAACCAAAATAGTCTTCAGTTTTGGCGCTTTTTCCTTCACTTACATATTCTTCCTCATCACCACTATATTGAAATGCTAAGACTATTTCATTTCCGGTTTCACATTCTTTTAGTGGTAACTCCCGAATCTCGACATTTTTTTCTAATTCATATAATTCAAATTGACCATTATATCCGTGAATATCGGCTGAAAAAAGTAAAACTTGTTGCCCATTTTCATCAATGGCACAAATTGAACCATCTTCACAGTCATACATTTTATTCCAAGTTAATTCAATCTTTTTACATCTAAATTTATTTTAAATACATTAGTATATTCTCCATATTCTGCTTG
>CAZFWW010000110.1:0-3932 GCA_964522645.1 uncultured Mycoplasmatales bacterium | reverse complement strand
AAAATAATAAATACTAAGATGTTATCCATAAGTCTCCTTTACGTTTGTTATTATAACAGAAAACACAAATTTTTACGTAAAAGTAATGAAAAAATATGATATAATAACATAGTTTAGGAGTTACTATGATTATGTATTTATTTTTACTATCAACAATGATTTTTTTAAATTTATTATTGATGGGTTTATACTTTTTTTTAAAGTCAAAAAAAGCAATCCACGTATTACAACAAAGTGGATATGATAACAAAAGATTAGGAAGATATATTAAAGGTCACTATAAGTTTGTTTGTGGTATAAACGAATTATTACCACTTGTTGCAATTTTCGCACTTGTAATTGACCCATTATTTGCATTTACATTAAATGTTGTATTCATGTATTATAATACAAGATTTTTTAACGTGGCAAATAGACGATATATCGAAAAGTTAGGTTTAAGAATAACTGATCGTGTGAAAAGATTATTAGTAACTTACAGTATTGTTTGTGCAGTAGTTATTATATTATTGTTAATTATTTTACCGTATGAAATAATTATTAATATTATGATTACATTTGTAATTATTATTTATTTTACATATGGATTATTATTAATTGCAAATTATATTAATATTCCTGTAGAAAGTCGTGTGCGTAAAAAGTTTCAAACAATGGCAAAGGCAAAATTGGCTAGTCATCAAAATTTATTTGTGGTAGGAATTACAGGAAGTTACGGAAAAACATCAATCAAGAATATTGTCGGAAATGTTCTAAGTGAGATGGAACCAACATTAATTACTCCAGAAAGTTATAATACACCAAATGGATTGACAATAACGGTAAATAATTTTTTAAATCCTTTCCACCAAAATTTCATTGCCGAAATGGGTGCATACTATGAAGGTGAAATTAAAGAGTTAGTGGATTTGGTAAATCCGCAAATTGGAATCGTCTCAAGTGTTGGTCCACAACATTTAGAAACATTTAAAACAATTGAAACAATTCAAAAAACTAAAATGGAATTAATTGAAGGTTTACCAAGTGATGGACTAGGAATATTAAATTACGATAACAAATACATTCGTGAATACCAAATTAAAAATAATGTACCAGTGAAATATTATAGTTTAGAAAATGAAGATGCCGATTTATATGGATATGATGTTCGTTACTTAGATGGAAAAATGGCCTTTAAGTTTAAGTTAAATAACCAAGAATATGAAGCAGAAACTAAATTATTAGGTATTCATAATATTCAAAACATTATGGCTGCAATTTTAGTGGCAGAATATAAGCAAATTGACATGACAATTGCTCTTGAGGCAATAAAACGTTTAAAACCAGTAAAAAATCGTTTAGAGTTTAAGTACGTTAATAATAAATTATCGATTATTGATGATGCGTTTAATTCTAATCCTGAAGGAATTCGTGAAGCAATTAAAATTTTAGGTAGTTACCGTGATAAAAAACGAATTTTAATTACACCTGGTTTAATTGATTTGGGTACAAAAACAAAAGAGATTCATGTTGAATTAGGTAAATATTTAACTGACTTCGTTGATGAAGTTTACATCATTGGTAAATTAAACCGTGATGACATATTAGAGGGAATAAAACAAACAGAATTTAATCTGGAAAATGTCTTTGAATGTGAAAATTTCTTGGATGGTTATGAAATAGCCACAGCACAAGACGCTGATAAAATCATATTAATTGCCAATGATTTACCAGATAAATTTAATGACTAAAGGAGAAAGATGAAAAAGAAATTAGGAGTAATTTTCGGAGGGAATAGCGTTGAACATGAAATTTCAATCATTACTGCAATTCAAGCAATGGAAAATCTTGATTTAAAAAAATATCAAGTTATTCCAATTTATATTACAAAAGATGGAAAGTTTTTTTCAAGTACAGAATTTTTGAATGTAGATGTATTTAAACAAATGGAAGAAATTCCAAATAAATATAATGAAGTTGAATTGACAAAACTTGATGGAGAATTAGTAATTCAGGAGAAAAAGAAAAAATTATTTAAAAGTCCTGTAATTGAAAAAATTGATATGTTATTTCCAATTGTTCATGGAACAAATGTTGAGGACGGGACATTACAAGGATTTATTGAGACATTAAATGTGCCATACGCAGGACCAACAGTTCTATCAGGTGCTGTCGGTCAGGATAAAGCAGTAATGAAAGACGTATTAACAGCAAATAAAATTGATCAAGTTCAATACATTTGGGTAACAAAAGCAAAATCATACCAAGAAATAACAAAATTGGTTGAAAGTGAACTAGCGTATCCAGTTATTTTAAAACCAGCAGCTTTAGGTTCTTCAATTGGAATTTGTACAGCAAATGATGCTAAAGAATTAATGAACGGACTTGATAGTGCATTTGAATATAGTAATAAAATTGTGATTGAAAAAATGCTTGGTGATTTTACAGAAGTTAATATTTCAGTCTTAGGAGATTATAAAACACAACGTGTTTCAGTGATAGAACAAGTTCATAAGAATGATGAAATCTTATCATATGAAGATAAGTACATGTCAGGTGGTAAATCAACAAAAGGTGAGTCAAGTGAAGGAATGGCTTCATTACCAAGAATAATTCCAGCACCATTAACACCTGAGTTGACAAAAGAAATTGAAGAAATTGCAATAAAAACATTCCAAACGTTAAATTGTCAAGGGGTAATTCGTCTGGATTTAATGCTGGCTGATGGTCACATTTACGTAAATGAAGTTAATAATATTCCAGGATCACTTGCATTTTATCTGTGGGAAGCAACAGGTGTTCAGTATTGTGAGCTTTTAGATGAAGTAATTAATATTGGAATTAATAGTTATTTTGAAAAAAGTAAAACAACATTCTCAATTTCAAGTAATGTTTTAAATATGCAGGGGATTAAGGGAAGTAAAGGTAAAAAATAATGAACTCAATTTTTTTGTTAGTAGCTTTTGTAGCAGCACTAATTTATGTCCAAATTGTTAAATGGATTGCCAATAAAACTAATATAGTTGACATGCCAAATGAACGAAAAATGCATGTTAAACCAAAGCCATTATTAGGAGGATTAGCAATCTTTTTAAGTATTGCAACGGTATATGGTTTTTATTTAAAGTGGCAAATTCCAAAAGAAACATTACAAATTTTCTTTTATGCATTCTTACTATTAATCATTGGAATTATTGATGATAAATATGATATGAAGGCTTGGCATAAATTAATTGGTCAATTATTTATTGCTGTGTTAACAACTCAGCTATTAGGTGGAATTTCCACAATTGAAGTATATGGAGTATCATTTTATTTCACAGAAATACAAGCAATGTTAATTGAAATTCTTTGGATTGTAGTATTAATTAATGCATTTAATTTAATTGATGGTTTAGATGGATTAGCAACTGGAACAGGAATTTTATCGTTTGTAACAATGCTTGTAATCGCCTTTTTAACAAACGATACGAATAATGTAGTTCTATTTTATATAATAATTGGATCATTAATGGGCTTTTTATTCTATAATTTTTATCCATCAACAATCTTCTTAGGAGATGCCGGAGCAATGGTAATTGGGTACTTTGTTGCCATTTTATCAATTAATAATTATAAAACAGTAACAGTAACATCATTAATCTTTTTAATGTTAACGGTTTTTTTACCAATTCTTGATGTTATTTTATCGTTTATTCGACGAAAAGTTAATGGTGGCGGAGCATTTAAGGCAGATGCACTTCACTTTCACCATCGTTTAATGCGTCGAGGTTTTTCACACCAACAAACAGTATTAATTATGTATGGTTTTATGTTGGTTTATGTTGTGGGAGCAATTTTAATTTCAATGTTTAAGGTTGTTAAATATAAATTTGCAATATTTGTTTTATTAATAATAATGACAATTATTATCATTGAAAAATTTTATTTATTATCAGATAAATATGCATTTT
>CAZFWW010000109.1:0-4005 GCA_964522645.1 uncultured Mycoplasmatales bacterium | reverse complement strand
CTTTGGTTATGATTTCTGAAGTTTTTGGGTCTTCATCAACAAATGGTAAGAAGATATGTCCACGCCACTGCAAGTTAACTGGAGTCATCGGTAACATTCCTTTTCCTTCAACTGAAACTACACCACTACCTAAATGTAGATAATATTTACCTAAAGTACCATCAATATGGATATGTTTTTCTTTAATTTCATAATTTGTAATCTTAAATAAATTTAAATTGTAGTTAAGGATACGTTTGCGCATTTCAAGTGTTGTATGATTAAGTAGTGGGTCAACACCACCAACATATGCCACTGATACAGCTAAATCCATGTCACGCATCGTTTCTGAAAATAAAACTTTATCTAATTTTTTCATATTCATTGACTTATTTGTTTTATTATTAATAAACATTACTTGTTCTAAAGTTTTTGCTTCCAATACATTTGCATTTCTCCAATCAGCATAACAATATAAATCAATCCGTAAATTTTGAGCATGATTAACTTTTTCTAATCCTATATCATCATTTACCATCCAGTTTCTTGAACTTAAAACTCCAAATACTTTTTTCACATCAATTTGATAACCAGCAAATCGATTAGTATAACCATCATTTGCGAGTTCTTCGTCTGTCAGTGTATATAATTCGCGGAATACCTGTTTAAACGGTTGAATAATTCCTTTTTTCATTATGTGATTTTGCCACTCAATCCAGTTATTTTCAACCAAATCCGTGCAATGTGCAATACGTACTTTAGATTTTTTAGTGATTTTTTTTGTTTTACCACTAAAATCAATTAAATTATCACCGTCCAAAAATCCAATAAATCCTGAGGAAATAAATAAAATATTTTTTATTACTTCTTTTACAACTGGATGAGAATTGATAAGATTTAATTCGGTTAGAGAAAAGTTATCAGAATTTATCATCGCCTCCTCAAATGCTATTTTATAACGTTTAAATTGGTCCTTAATGTCTTTTTTTGCTTCTTTGACTTTAATTATATGCTCATCCTTTTTGTATTTAGCAGGCACAGACTTTAATTTTTTACCAGATTTAGAAATAATAATTTCTGGATTTTGAATGTTTTCAAGAGATAAATATACCTCAATTTCGCCAATAAGTTTTGGCTCAAAAACATCCTTTATTTCTTCTATTATGTTTGCTTCCATAATCCATGTAAAGCGAGTAATATCAAGGCCATAATTTGTTGCCAAATTAGAAATTGCTATCTGAACTTTTCTTGCTTCTGTTGCTCTTCTTTGTGCTCCAAATTGTTTAGATTCTTTCAAAAATTTTTGGATACGTTTATATCTTCTTATTGCCTCTTTTTCTTTTTTCAAACCTGATCCAAGTGGTATAAGACCAAAACAAAGCAACATATCTTGATTTCGTTTATCATTTATTTTTGCTTCAACATCGGTAAGTTTCAGATTACCCAAGACTGCATCAGAAAAATATTGAGAACGCTTTCGTTTTGATGTATCCATAATAAATTTTGAAGCATCATATACTTTTTTATAATCATCACGATTCATTTCAGATTGTATATCTTTAAACCACATTATGTCCATTTTACCATCGACAAAATCCTCTAACTCAAAATTAGAATAACGCTTAATATTCTTCCTGATTTTATCAAATTTAGCTTCTTCACTGACATGATCTAGACTATGAGCATTAAAATAATACATTGCTTTTTCTAAACCTTTTATTTTTAAATAATTTGCTATATAACCAGTAAAATTTTTATTATACAAAGAAGCTTCAATCAATTTTTTATCTGAAATTTTATATTTCTTGACAAGACTATTAAATTTTTTTTGAGTTAAATCTTCTTCCGGTATACTTTTTTCAATAATTATTGAAAATACCTCTTTTATTCCCAAACGTAAATAAGCATAATTTCTTACAAAATCAATATTCTTCATTTTATCTAATGATTTAACAAAAAAATCAATTCCATAAAATGTTATTTGTTCACTTAATATCTTTGAATATTTTGTTTCACTATCCGAACGATTAAGTTCAACCTCAAACATTTCATGAGTTACCTCAATATAAACATCCTTCATTAATTCTAAATACTTTAAAATAGAACTATGTGTTCTTGGAGATTTCGCATAAGCTAAATTATTACCTATGCTAGATATTACTCGTTTATATTCATCTTTAAATTCAGAAGATAACAATTTGTTCATAAACTCCTTACGAGGCATAATTCCTTTTTCAATAAAATAAAAATATACAACCTCTCCAACTGGTGAATATTTTTCACCATGTAAATTAAAAAGATTAAGTAATATATTATATGCATACTTATCATCAAAATAATTTAATTTTTCTAATACATAGTCGTCATTCCAATAAGGAGTTTTCAAATTTGTTTCCTTATAACCATTAAAGCACTGAGGTAATACCTCAATATTTTTTTTATAAAACTCAATATTAAAAGCAAAATAATTTAATAATATTCTACTATAATTATCTCCTTCTGCTAAATTTTTGTTGTGTTCTTCTTGGTAATACCATTTTAATAACGCCAAGACATTTTTCCAATTTTCAAATTTGACCATTTCCCCTTGATCAATATCATCGTAGAAAAAATTACAAATCTCTTTTAATTCAGGTAAAACATTGTGGTTACTGTAAAAATTTAAACATTCTAAAACTGCTTTTTGCTGATTATTTGAATAACTAGATTGTTGATTTTTATATGCACTTATATAATCACTAACAATCTTGCTCATAAAATACAATAAAGCAACATCCTCGTCTTCCATGCCATCAAATTCAGTCAAAAATTCTTCATAAAAATGATATTTTTTATACTTTTTCTCATTTTCCGCAAAACCATAATATTGCTGGCACACAGTAAAGATATCTACTCCTATAACTCTGATTTCTTTAATTCCATCATATTTTGTTATTTCAACTTCTTCTCCAGTGTGAGCTTTGAACATCCCCCACCACTTATTTGCTAATTGTTTCATTGTTGTAAAATCATAGTTTGTTATCTTCTCAATTAAGTTACTATCCCAAGTTAATGTTGGAACTCTAAATTCATTCTTCTCTCCCTCTATGACATCAACTTCATTTTTTCCCAAAACAATATGTTTAAGGTGGATAATTTCATGCGAAAACTCTGTCTTTTTTACAATTTCTTGTACTTCTTTAAATCCCTTTAATGTGTAAATTTTATCAATATTATCCACTAAAATACTTAATCCACCATTTTTTTGTTCATCTTTCTTTTGGCTTATCAAGTATTTTGATACCTTTATAATAATATCAGTATCCGCTTTTGTAAATAAACTACATATATTATTTCTCAAATTACTGTTTTTTGTTTTTAACTTTTTACCAAGTTCAAAATACTCATCCTCTGTAAAATCTAAAACTAGCTTGGATAATATCTCATAATTATTCTGTTTTCCAATATTATCAATTAAAGCTTTTCTTTGTGCAGGATGGTAAATTTCATTTAAAAATGTATATTTTGGGTTATTTTTATTTATTATGGCTGGATAAACAGAAAATTTATTAAATAAAGAATAAGCTTTTTCATATAATTCATTATCATTAAGTTCGTATACATATTGAAGGATGTTCATATTATCAAAATATAAGTCATCAATTTGTTTAAAAGTATCGTTAAAATATGAATATACTGTTGAAGCTTTGATTTTTTTAATTGCATCTAAGTAACTTGATACATATTTTCTTTTTTTATTATCATTATCAAAACTTATGCTTCCTGTTGTACACATCATTGATTTAATAATTTCTGGATTATCTTCAGAATCTAAATAGTGAGTAATTATATCAGAAGGAATTGCAAAGTTTGAGATCCACAAAAAATATATAAAAATACCACGACGATACGACCTTGCACCTTTATAATTTGTCAAAATATAATTATAAGGATTACTTTCTTCCACTAATGACAAAGAGTATAATGCAACGTAAACTTTTAATGGGTTTTCATCTTCCAAGTATTCATTTGTTTTATCATCTAAAA
>CAZFWW010000108.1:0-4070 GCA_964522645.1 uncultured Mycoplasmatales bacterium | reverse complement strand
TGGATATCCTCAATTCGGTTTGACTCTTTATCTGCAAACTCAAATAATTGTGGATCAAATTCTTGATACTGCTCTTTACTCATTATTTACCTCCATTCACACGTATTCTTGGATCTACTACCGCATATAGTACATCAACTAATAAATACATTAATAAAATTTGTAGTGATATAAACATTGTTAATCCTGTAACTAAGAAAATATCTTTTCCTAATACAGCTCCAACAAGTGCATCCCCAATTCCAGGAATTGCATAAATACGTTCAACTACAAGTGAACCAGTAGTTAAAGAAACTGTTAATGGACCTAACACTGTTAAAATTGAAATTAAAGTGTTTCTAAATGAGTGTTTAAAATTAACATTTCTTTGACTTACACCTTTAGCACGTGCTAAATTAATAAAGTTTGATTGCGAAATCTCAACCATTTCTGTACGTGTAACCCTTGCTACTTGAGCAATGGCAAATACTGAAAGTGATAAAATCGGCAATACTAATTGTGATGGTGGTCCTAAATACGTGTATGAAATTGGAAATAATCCTAATTTTAATGCTAAATAATATTGAGCATAAGATGCCAGTACGAACGACGGAAAACTCACCCCAATTACGGCAATAAATGTTGAAAAATAATCGGCAAACGAGTTACGCTTTAAAGCCGCAATTATTCCTAGTAATATTCCGATAAGCGTTCCGACAATTACACTAATTATCCCCAGTTGAAATGATACTGGATAACGTTCTGAAATAATTGCTGATACTGATTGCTTACGCGTGAAAGAATACCCCATGTCTCCTTTCAGTAAATTTGAAAAATAATCTTTATATTGCACTGCTACTGGTTGATCAAAACCATATTTAGCATCTAATATTGCAATATCTGATTCTTTTAACTTTTCGTTATTATAAGGATTTCCTGGCATCAGTGACATTGAAACAAATGTTACTGATACAATAAACCACAATGTTACAATCATTAGTCCTATTCTTTTTAAAATATACTTTAACAAAACTTCTCCTTCTTTGGAAAAAGAAGAGTTGCTAATAACTATTATTAGCAACCAACTTTTCCAATCTTATTTTACTGTTGTAAATCTGTTTGAAACTTTTTCATATAAGTGATATCCAATTGTAAATTGTTCATCAATTAAATATGGCTCTTCTTTTTGATACACTGGAATGATTACTACATCTCCTGATACTAAGAATTCTTCAATTCTTGCTAATTCTTTGAAACGTTTTTCTACATCTGTTTCACGTGCTACTGCATCTAATGCAGCATCAATTTCAGGATTGTTGTATGATCCTGGGTTATATGAACCGATGTTGTTTGAGTGAGCAATACCCATATAAGTTAATGGATCACCGTAATCTGCTCCCCATCCTCCTAAGATGATATCATAATCTGCTGCCGCACGTTTTTCTCTATATGAAGTTTGTGGTTGAATATCGACATCAACTGTAATTCCAAGTGATTGTTTTAATGAAGCTTGCAATAATTCAGCAAATGCTTTACCTGCTTCACTATCAGATGATAAGTAAGTTAAAGAAATATCAGCTGGACTTGAAATTCCATTTGCATCCATGTATTTTTGTAAATATTCTTTTGCTTTATCTAAATCATATGTAACTAAACTATCACTTGAATAATCACGATATTCTACACCATCATATGCTGCTTGTGTTAAACCTTTTGGTACAAAATACTCAACTTGTTTTCTACCTGCACTACCTTTTGTTAACTCTTCACGATTAACACCATATAATAATGCTTTTCTTAAATTAATGTCTGTTGTTGGTCCCTCTGCTTGATTCATTCCTAAATAATACATGTATCCTGTATCTTTTGGATGAGCTGTCCCTGCTTCTTTTGCAGCTTCATAAGTTTCTAAATCTGGGAATGTTGACCATGAAATATCTCCTGCTTCAAATGAGTTGTAAACTAAGTTTGCATCTTGCATTGTACGGTATTCAACTTTTTCAACCTGTACTGATTCTGCATCATAATATAAATCTGATTTAACTAAAGAAATAAGTTGTTCTTTTTTAAATACTTCTGGATAGTATGCTCCATTGTACCAAGTTGTTTCTCCTGTTTGACCCCAGTCATCTCCATACTCTTCATATGCTGCTTGAGGAATTGGGTTGAAAGCACCAAACGCCATTAAACTTTCAAAGTAAGGTGCAACGTATTCTAATTCAACCTCTAAAGTCGTATCATCAACTGCTTTAACACCTAATTCTTCTTTATCTAAATCACCTGCTGAAACTTTTGCTGCATTTTTGATTGGTTCAAAAATGTATGAATATGATGAATCTGCAGTCATTGTTTTCCATGCAAACTCAAAGTCATGTGCTGTAACATTAGCTTTTTCTTCACCTTTGTTATCAAACCATTTTGCATCATCACGTAATTTAAATGTGTATTTTAAACCATCTTCTGATGACGTTACATCTGTTGCCATTCCTGCTATTAATTTTCCATCAGCGTCAATTAATTTTAACCCTGTAAAAACATCTGTTAATAACTGGAACGTTTGAGAATAGGTAACTTCCGTTAAATCCATACTCTCTACTTCTACTGATGGATAGATATAAGCTTTGTCACTACTACTTCCTCCACCACATCCAGCTAATACTAGAATAAAAACTGTAAACATTGATAATATCTTCTTCATTATTCCTTCTCCTTTTCTGAACTTTACCATATTTTAACATTAAATTTACAAATGTAAAATTTTTTTTCATTTTTTTGCCACACGTTTGCCACACGAGGATTTTCACCCTTTATTTATGCACGTTTCAGCCGATTGAAATTATTAATATTTGGATATTTAAACTCAAATACATCATTTCCTTAAATATTTGATATAATAAAGTTATGAAAATACTAGAAAATTTTAAAAAGATTTTAAATTACCTTTTTATTGGCATGGTTCGCTTTTATCGACATGTCATTTCTCCCCATACTATGCGGAGTTGTCGCCATGTTCCGAGTTGTTCTGAGTATGCTATTGAGTCACTTCAAACCCATGGTCCATTTTATGGTTTGTACTTATCAATCAAGCGAATCTTAAAATGTCACCCATGGGGCACTGTCGGATTCGACCCAGTACCACCTAAAAAAAATAACGATAATAATCAAAAGCAAAATTCCTAAATCAAAACTATATATTTAAAAAAATCAGAATAACATTAAAAAAAGTTCCTACAATTAGGAACTTCTATTTATTTTATGCGTTTATTTTATTTGAATATTCTTTTCTTGTTGTACGAATTAATGTTTCTACTTCCTTTGCAACATCAACTAGTTTTTTATCCTTGTATTCTTCATACGCTATCGGTTTATGAATAATTACATACGTTTTTGATGACTTAATTCGTCCTTGGCGTTCAAAAACTGCCGAAGTATTAACAAGTGTTAAAGGCTGAATTGGTTTTTGGGCTTTTTGAGCCACTTTAAAACTACCAGGTTTAAACTCTAAATCTTCAGTACTTCGAGTCCCTTCCGGAAAAACTCCAATATTATGACCTGACTTTAAAGTCTTACTTGCATTTGATATTGATTTAACTTGCTTTTTTAAGTTATCACGATCAAGAAACTCACTTTTTGCATAAGCCATCCATAAACTGATGATTGGAATTTTTTTCAGTTCTTGTTTTGCTAAAAAACCAATTGGTGTTGTTTTTGTTACCGAAACAATATTAAAAAGGTCAAAATAACTTTCGTGATTAGCAACAAATAATGCTGCTTCATCCGTTAAGTTTTCTTCACCAATAACTTCAATTTTGTTTCCTGAAGTAAAATTACCTGCTTTAGCAAAGAAATGAACGTATTTAAACATAAATTTTTCGTTCCTCTTGAAAATTGGTAATAATATAATTGAAAAGATTGCAATTAATCCTTCAACGATTAAAAATAAAATTGAGCGCATTTTTCTCCTTTTAGTGGTAATGTTCATAAGCCATGTTCTGTTCTTCTTGCGAAGTGATAGTTATTTATCTATGAAGTTATTACTTCATCCAAAAAGTTAAGTTCATTTCCTCACTTCTTAGTTCCCCTACCTAATT
>CAZFWW010000107.1:0-4084 GCA_964522645.1 uncultured Mycoplasmatales bacterium | reverse complement strand
AGCATCCGGCTGTTAACCGGCAGGTCGCAGGTTCGAGTCCTGCTTGTGGCGCCATACAATTTAAAATTTTTATGTGGCCCGTTGGTGAAGCGGTGAACACACATGCCTTTCACGCATGCATGCACGGGTTCGAATCCCGTACGGGTCACCATTTTTAAAATTAAATATGCGGGTGTCGTATAATGGCTATTACCCCAGCCTTCCAAGCTGATGACGTGAGTTCGATTCTCATCACCCGCTCCATATTAAATCACTTAAGTAAGCAAATGTTTATTTAAGTGATTTTTTGTATGAAAAACGCATTATTAGACAGTCTCTTTTAAAGAGGCTGTTGTAGCTTTAAAAGTGTTATCATTAGAAAGTAAGTTATGTACAAATTAATAATTAAAAGCATTTAATAAATTAATTTACAAAAGGAAGGTGAACTTTATGCGAACATTTTTATTGATAATTGGTTGGATATTTTTAACTCCATTGATGTTAATTGCTTATATACTAAAAGCAGTATTTAAAGATTAGATGCAAGTAATCTAATATGAGAATTAAGAACGTTATCACAATAAATAACAATTAAATATTTTAGAAAAAATAATCCTCTGAGCCAAATCGGTTCAGAGGATTTATTTTATTTTAGATTGTATTTTAGTTTTCGATTACATCTGTTTGATTTTTCATTTTGGCATAGCCAATCCACATGAAAATCATTCCTGGAATTAGTAAGAACGCCCAGAAAATACATAATACAATTGCAATTGTATATAAAATTGCTGCAGTTAAAATAAAACCACGCTTCTTAATCTTATAACCAATTAAATTGAAAATCATCCCAATTGTACCAATAACAAGGTGTGGTAAAATAAGCATTGCAGCAATACCAGCCCCAAATGCTTCAGCATCGCTGTTAACGTCACTTCCTAGTGACACCATTTGGCTCCAAGCAAATAAGATGTATAATACACTCAGTACCGTACCAATTTTTAAACTTTTCATGAATCTCCTTTTTATATAAATTATTTTTTAATCTACAAAAGACATTATATCGAAGAATTATAGTACTAAAGTCTCTAAAAAAGAGACTTATTTGCACATTTAAGAAATAGCATTAAGAATCACTTAGTTGAAAATAGTATCCATAATGTGGCAAATATGTGTTAAAACACAAATTAGTTATAATGTTATTTGTAAATTCTGATATACTATTATAGTATGTAAATACAAAATAAAAAAATAAAAACAAATTAGAAATAGAAGGGTTACAATGAATTTTAAGAGTGTGATTTCAACATTACTAGTGGTACTTATTTTAATAGTGCCTGTTAGCGCAAGCTCAGTAAAGGAAATTCAGGATAAACTAAACTTAACAGATTCGCAGTTAGAAGAAATAACAAGAGAATTAAGTGCAACGCAAAAAAAATATGAAAGTATTGTTGCGGAATCAGAAAAAATAAGTAATGAAATCCAAGCAAATAATGAGAAAATAACAAAAATAAATGAAGAAGTAGAAGAAATTTTAATCGAAATTCCACAGATGGAAGAGAAAGTAAAATCAATTTTGAAATTATTACAAAAAAATAATAACGTGAACTATTTATTACAAATATTATTTAGTAATGATTCAGATAATTTAAGTGACAAAGTTAGAACAGCAGCATCATCAGTTAAATTAACAAATTCATCATATGAAATAATTGTTCAATTAACAGAAAAGCATGAAACACTAGTTAAAAATCAAGAAGAACTTGAAGCATTAAATAAAGAAAATGAAAAAAAGTTTGAAGAAGCAGAAGCTAAAAGTAAAGAACTTCTTGCATTGATTAATGAACAAGAAGAAGATGAGGCGACTTTAGAGGCTGAGAAAAAAGCCCAAAAAGCCCAAAAAGAATTTTTAGAAAAAGCTGGTTGTAAAGGAAACGATGTTTATGGTGTTGATTGTGGAGTTCCAATTAAGGAAACTGTAGTAAAACCATCAGGTTCAGGGAACTCATCAAGTTCAAGTGGTTCAACTTCAACACCAACTCCAAGTACAGGGTTTAGAAGACCACTTGCAAGAGGAGTTGTTACAAATGAATATGGTGGTTATGATGGATACGGTGGAGGTCATAATGCAATTGACGTTGCCAATTCATCAGGAACACCAATTTATGCAACTGCCGATGGAGTTGTAATTGATTCAGGGTATGATTATGCTCGTGGAATCTATGCATCAGTTATTCACAATGTAAATGGAACAAATTCAGTTTCAACATATTGGCATATGTCAACAGTAACAGTAAGCGTTGGTCAATCTGTTACATCTAATACACAAGTAGGTGCAATCGGTTCAACTGGAATTTCAACCGGTCCACACTTACACTTTGGTCTTGATATGAATGCTTCAACATATTCAAATGCAAGAGCAATTAACCCACGTGGTTATGTTTCATTCCCTGCAAAGGGAGTTTGGTGGAGTTCAAGATAAATTAATTTTAGAGATGAGATTTATAGCCTAAACAATTAGGTTTTTGGTTATGAGGGAGAATTATGAGAAAAACAGTAAGTACACTACTAATTGCACTAGTGTTATTTCAGCAAACAGGAATTTCAATAGCGGCTAAAACAGTATCAGAAGTGCAAAGTAACATTGATAGTAATCAGTCGGAAATTCAGCAAATTAATAATGAATTAGCACAAACTCAAAAAGAGTATGAAGGATTAGTAGAAGAATCAAAACAAATTGATGGAGAAATTCAAAGTAGTAAAGAAAATATTGATAAGATGCAACTTGAAATCGAAGAGGTAACATCAGAAATTCCAATTGTTGAGGATCGAGCAAGTAATACCTTGAAGTTACTACAAAAAAATAGCCATGTTAATTATATGGTTCAAATTTTAACATCTAAAAGTAATGGTACAGATAAATTACGTGCATCAGTTTCAGCAAATAAATTAACAAGTGCTTCTTATGAATCAATTGTAGATTTGGTTAATAAAAAACATGAAATTGAAACTAAAAAAGCGGATTTAGAAAGTCTAACAGCAGAATTAGAAGTAAAAAATGCAGAAGCAAAAGCGAAAAGTGAAGAACTTGTAGCACTTATTAGTAAGCAAGAATCAAAGTTAAAGTCACAAGAAGCAAGCTTAGCGTCACAAGAGGCAGAAAAGAAATTTTTAGAAAATGCCGGTTGTAAAGATGGTGATGTCTATGGAGTGGATTGTGGAGTTAAAATCGAAGCGGTTAGCCCTGTAGTTGAGTCTGTTCCAGAACCACAAGCAACTAAGCCAAAGCCACAAACAACTAAGCCAAGTACATCAGACACAACGGAATCAAAACCAAGTACTCCAGAGCCAACAAAACCAAAACCGGATGAAGATAATGATGAAAATACAAATCAAGATTCTAGTTCAGATCAAAATTCCGGTTCAGAGACGCAACCACCAGTTACCAATGGTTTTCGCAGACCAATGCGTGATGGAGTTGTTACAAATGAATACGGTGGCTATGATGGATACGGTGGAGGTCACAAAGGAATTGATGTGGCAAATTCCCCAGGAACACCAATTTATGCAGTAGCACCGGGTGTGGTGATTGATGCCGGAAACGATGTCAACCGTGGTATTTATGTTTCAATTATTCATAATGTTAATGGAGTAAATAGTGTATCAACATACTGGCATATGTCTTCAGCAACAGTTGGAGTTGGTCAGTCTGTAACATCAGATACACAAGTGGGTGCAGTGGGATCAACAGGGATTTCAACTGGACCACACTTACACTTTGCCCTAGATATGAATAGTAGTACCTTCTCTAATGAACGAGCAATAAATCCTAGGTCATACATTTCTTTTCCAGGTCAAGGAACTTGGTTCCATAGTCGATAAATAAAAATGAAAGTTATAAAGCTTTCATTTTCTTTTTTTAATCAATAATTTAAAAAATTTATAAGTTTGTTTAAGTCATCCTTAATATATTTTCACTAGTTTAAGTGAATAAGAAAATTTTTTTCAGTAAATTAGTGTAGATTAAAGGTGAAAATTTGATATAATAGTGAGTGTATTAATAATTATAGGAGGACAAATGTCAATTATTTTAGATGTATATGCTAGA
>CAZFWW010000106.1:0-4101 GCA_964522645.1 uncultured Mycoplasmatales bacterium | reverse complement strand
TATTTTTCATTAAACGATTGTATAACATTGCATTCTTAAATGTTTTTTCATTGTGCTCTTTATTTTTAAAATTACTATTTTTCCAGTTAATCAATCCAAAATATGCAAATGTTGTTCCAATAAAACCACTAATAATTGAAATTATAAATAGTGGATTACCTGGATTCAATTCTGAATAGTAACCGGCAATATATGAAATTGTTAAAGTTAATATACCAACTACTATTAATATGCTACTTATAAATTTATTTTGCTTTTTCTTATTAACTATCGACTTGAAATTTTTAAGTTCAATGATTGATTTTCGATTAATTTTAATTGCACTAAAAATACTAACTAATAGTAAAATCACTGTAAAGTATAATGCTGTTTTAATCATTGCATCAAAGCTAATTGCAAATCCTAGTGCTGCATCAATGCCAATAAAATCAATTAATGTCTTACTTAATAATTGATTAACAAATACTCCAAGAATGATTCCAAAAATCAAACTAAAAGCTCCAATTAATAAATTTTCACTAAAAATCAACTTTACCAGTTCGTTTTTACTCATCCCTAGGGTTTTGTAAATATAATATTCTTTACTTCTAACTTTAAAGAAAAACTCACTTGCATATACCATTAAAAAGACAACAAAGAAACTTACAAAGTATGATGTTATATCCATTAATGTTAAGAAAATCCTAGCATATGTTGCATCTTCTTGATCTAGTTTTAAAACTGCTTGAGTTTGTTCAAGTGCACCAAATCCGTAAAACAAGGAAATTGTTAATGTTAAAGTAAATACATAAATTAAATAAATTTTATAAGTTTTTTTTAAATTATTAAATGCTAATTTACCAATCATTATTCCTCCTCACAAATTAAAACGAATACATCATTAATACGTTTTTGAAACTCTTCTTTAGTTTCATTTTCTAAACGATGAATCTTGTTATAAATTTCTCCATCTTTTAAAAAGATAACCTCTTTTGCATAACTTGCACTTACAAGATCATGAGTTACCATAATAATTGTTGTCATTAATTCTTCATTGACCGTAACAAACTTTTCAAGTAAATTACGACTAGACTTCGTATCAAGTGATCCCGTTGGCTCATCAGCAAATAAAATCTTTGGATTTTTAATTAAAGCTCTTGCTGCTGCTACTCTTTGCTTTTGTCCTCCTGATAATTCATCTTCATATTTCGTTAAGTGTTCATTGATTCCAAGCAATCTCGCTACCTTTAAAATTTCTTCACGATTTACTTTATCACCTGCCAAAGTTTGGGCAAGAGCAATATTATCATATCCATTTAAAGTATTAATTAAACTAAAGTCTTGGAAAATAAAACCAATTTCCTTTTTACGAATTTTATCCGCTTCACTATTTGACATTTTAACTAGTGATTTTTCTGAGAATAAAATTTCTCCACTCGTTGCTCTATCAATTGTTGACATACAATTTAATAACGTACTTTTTCCACCTCCACTAGGTCCCATAATTACTACAAAATCACCTTTATTTACTTTTAGTGATACATTATTTAGTACCTTTGTTACATTTGTTTTTGTTCCGTAATATTTTTCAATATTTTTAATTTCTAAAATTGTTTCCATTATTTCCTCCTTGACTCAAGTATAACAAAATATTCAAATGACAAAAATGACATTTATGTCACTTAATTGTAAAAAAACTCTAAAAACGTTAATTTTTAGAGTAATTAATAATTTTAGTTTAACCAAATATATTTTTATTCTGTAAGTAGTTTTTTAATTTGAGGTTCAATTGCAAACGGTGTTTTTTGTGGGGCAAACCTGTCCACAACATTCCCTTCTTTATCAACTAGAAACTTTGTAAAATTCCACTTAATATCACCTGTAATAAGTCCTTTTTTAGCAGATTTTAAATATTTGTATAATTCGGTTTGATTTTCTCCATTTACATCAATTTTCGCCATCATTTCAAATGTAACTCCATAATTTAACTGACAAAACTCGACTGTTTCATCAATATTATCAAATTCTTGATTTTGAAATTGACTACACGGAAAACCAATTATTTCAAAACCTTTATCTTGATACTTCTCATATAAAGCTTCTAATTCTGCAAATTGTTTTGTAAAACCACATTTTGATGCCGTATTAACAATTAATAATACTCTTCCACGATATTTTTCCATTGTTACTATTTCATTATTTTTATTTTTAATTTCGATATCATAAATACTCATTTTCTCTCCTTTTCTTTATTATACCATTATTACCCTTAAGTTTTAGAAACTAAACATAAATAAAATGAATACTTAAATTTGTATTCATCTTATTAAAATTATTCAACTGTTACTGATTTTGCTAAATTACGCGGTTTATCAACATCACGTTCTAATTCAAGAGCTGTATAGTAAGATAATAATTGTCCTGTAATTACTGTAACTAATGCGTTTAGATTATTGTTTTCAGTATATGTTAGATTAATATCATAATTCATTTCCGAATTAACATTTGACCCAATTGTAATTACATTTCCTCCTCTTGTCTTAACTTCTTCGGCATTTGATCTTGTTTGCATTGCTAAACTTGGCATTGAACTTAAAGTAATTATCAATTTACTCTCATCAATTAAGGCAATTGGACCATGCTTTAATTCTCCTGCAGGGTAATCATTTATATTAATATAAGTAATTTCTTTCATTTTTAATGCAAATTCCTTTGCCACATCATAATCAATTAGACGCCCAAGAACAAAGGCTTGATCATATTTGGCAATTTCTTTAGCATAACGCTTATAAATCTCTTGATTATGAATAATCATACTTTGCTTTTCAGCAACATCTTTTAATAATGTGAAAATATTATTATCACCTGCTAATTGATAGATAATTATTGCTAATACTGCAACTTGTGCTGTATATGCTTTTGTTGAGGCAACTGCAACTTCTACACCGGCATATAACTGATATGAATATTTACAACCTGCATCTAACTGGCTTTCTTTAACATTTGTAATTGCAACTGTTGTATGAGTATCTTTGTACTTATTAAATACAATCATCGAATCAGCTGTTTCACCTGATTGTGATAAGAAAATAAATAATGCATCATCGCTTACATAATTATCATCATAACCAAATTCTGAACCAATTACAACTTGAACTTTTTTCTGCAATTTTTCACTAAAAATTCGCTTACCAATTAACCCTGCAAATGAACTCGTACCTGAAGCAATGATATAAATTTCACTTGCATTCATAATTTCATTACGTAGTGAATCTTCAATTTTAAAGTCCTGATATTTTTCAATAATATTTTTAATTACCATTGGCTGTTCTTCGATTTCCTTTAACATAAAATGTTCATAATCACCAATATTAATTGCTTCGTTTGCTAAATCAATCTTAACAAATGATGCTGGTTTAGTTTCCATTTCCTTTTTTACTTCAACGATTAACGTTTTCTTATTTATAATTGCATATTCATGGTTGTCTAAACGATAAAAATGCTCTGTGTATGAACTAACAGCCCCTGGATCTGAAGCAATTGTTATTAGTTCATTTGTCTTTCCAATTACAATTGGTGTTTTATTTTTAAGCACATAAATATTATCATTATTGTTTAAGTATACAATTAGTGCGTATGAACCATGAACCTCTTTTGTAAATCGGTTTATTGCTTTATCAATATTTGACTCTTCATTCATAAAAATTTCTAAAATATTAGCAATTATTTCCGTATCTGTTTGTGAATAACAATTAATATCAGTTAAATACTGTTGTTTTAATTCCGCAAAATTTTCGATTACCCCATTATGAACAACCGTTAATTTTTTAGTACTTGTTTGATGAGGGTGCGCATTTTCTAAATTTACTCCACCATGTGTTGCCCATCTTGTATGACCAAAAGCTAAATTACTTGTTTGATTAACTTGTTCTTTTAAATCTTTTATTCGTTTAATACTCTTTGTTAATTTCAATCCCTCTGTTGTTTCAATTGCAATACCGCATGAATCATATCCACGATATTCTAAGTTTTCTAATCCTGTTAATACTATTTCTACACTCTTATTATTTCCAATTGCGCCTACAATTCCGCACATAATTCTCCTTCTATAAAACCGGTTTC
>CAZFWW010000105.1:0-4189 GCA_964522645.1 uncultured Mycoplasmatales bacterium | reverse complement strand
ATTTCTACTTTCCACAAAAAACATATATATTATAACAGAAAAAATTAAGTTGTGGTGATTTTTCTTAAAAATAATTGGTTTTAATTGAATTGGAAAATAAAATAAACTTTTGCTAGGAACTAACAAAAGTTTTATGTAAAATTAAGTGGATATAAATTTAGTTTAAAGCATTATCTTTCTCTATTAGACACCTTTATCGTAATTTGTTTTATCATTAAGTATGTATATATCCATATTAATGCCCTTAGATAAGATACATCAAAAATTGATACAATAAATATAAATAATGATATACTCATAAACCAAATTTTATTTTTCTTTATAAAAAGTGGCACTGTTAAAAAACCAATTGCAGATATATCTGCAAAAATAGTACCTATAAAATCGTAACCATAATCCATTAATTCTAATCCAATTGCATAGATAATAACAAAAAGAATAAAGGAACAAAATACAAATAATGCAGAAATTTTATTTTTATTTACTATTAAATAGATTAAAACAAACAGATATAGTGTAGCTACATTTAAAATTAACATATTACCTCCTACAACTAATTTTAGTATACCATTTTAATTATATAAAGAGTGGAAATTGTTTACAATTTACGAATTCGCCAGTACTTTAAACCTTCTACAAAACTCTCTAAGTATCCCACTTCCCAATATTTGATTTAAATGGAATTATCCAATTTACATTATTTATTTTAATGTAGTGTATAAATAAGGGATATTAGCAATAATTGTTAGGACATGAAACTACCTAATAATTGATATAATTATCAAAAAGAGATTACATGTCAAGAAAACGGAAATTATATTCAAAAGGATTTTAAATTAAGATGATGTGGTTTTAAAAATAATTTATTTATTCTCCCTTACACGTTTAATACTACACAAAAAGG
Source organism: uncultured Mycoplasmatales bacterium (assembly GCA_964522645.1). GTDB lineage: Bacteria > Bacillota_I > Bacilli_A > UBA3375 > UBA3375 > CAZFWW01. The sequence continues at coordinate 3,285 of CAZFWW010000105.1, read as the reverse complement.
AAACTGCTTTTAGCAGTTCCTTTTATTGTCTATGTTTTTATATTATTTTTAGTTACTATCTTTATACTAGCACTCCAAACAACTTTCTTCATAATCACTAATTGTATCAATTCGATCAAGGTGTCTTCCACCTTCAAATTCAGTTTCTAAAAATGCATCAATAATTTTTAAAGCTTCTTCCGTTTCTGTGAATCTAGCTCCAAGTGCTAAAATGTTTGCATTATTATGTTCTCTTGAAAGTTTCGCATATTCTACATTATGACATAATGCTGCTCTTACTTTACGTACTTTATTGGCCGCAATTGATATACCAATTCCTGTACCACATAAAATAATTCCAAAATCTGCTTTACCCATTGAAATATTTTCAGCAACCTTAATTCCTTCAACCGCATAGTTTGCTTTTTCACGGAATGTTCCTAAATCTTCAACATCATAATTCTTTGCTTTTAAATACTCTACCACGTCATTTCGCATATCAATGGCTGCGTGGTCAGAACCTACTATTAATTTCATTGTCTTCTCCTATTTTTTCATAATATATGTATATTATTTCACATTACTTTATTCATTTACATATATTATTTTACCTTATTCTAATCATTTTAGTGCGATTATACACAATTATTTTTGAAGGAACATTTCCTTTTGGGGAAATAAATCGCTCTTCAAGTAATGGTACTTTGGGAAATACTTTCATAAAATCTTCTCGATTTAAACATGCTGGTTCACCTGATTTATTTGCTGATGTTGTTTTAATTCTTAACTTACTTTCATGTAACAACTTCTGAACATTTGGCTCACTAGTTTTACGATAAGAATTTAATTTTCCTTCTTCTTCAAATACATACGTAACTTTTCCCGGCCAGTTTTTCACAAACTCACGTTTTAATTTTGCATCAACAGGTAATGTTTCTGAATTAGCAATCATTGTAATTAATTTCTTATTTCGATTTCTGCCTTTTAATGCATAAATTTTATGCTCAAACGCTTCTAAAACAGCTAGTCCATAAACTGTATCCGTTGGAATACCAATAACATACCCTTTTTTTAATAATATTATTGCTTGTTTAATATTACATTTCATTTTTTCTCCATATAAATAGATTTCTTTCACGTGCAAACAAGTCATTTACCGGTTCAACTTCTACCGTTTCCGTTTGAAACATTTTTTGAACATATTTCGCCTGTCCATCACCTAATTCAATTCCAATTAAATACTTTTTATTTACATAATTTAAATATTGATTAGCTATTTCTTGATATAACGCTAACCCATTATTTTCAGCAAACAATGCTAAATGTGGCTCATTTTCACCAACCATCATTCCTAACTCTTGGTCATATGGTACATACGGTGGATTTGTTAAAATTACATCAAATTTTTCATCAATATTACTAAATAAATCACTTTGAATAACTTTGGCAACGATTTGATGATTTGAAATATTTTGTTGACAAACCGCTAAAGCTTTGGTTGAAATATCCGTAAGAGTTAATTCTATTTCATATTCCGATTTTAATTCTTGATACATTGTTATCCCAATAATTCCACTTCCAGTGCATAAGTCTAATATTTTTATTTGTTTTTTCGGGCCAATTATATTTTTAATTCGTTTTATTGTTTCATATATTAAATTTTCCGTTTCAATTCGCGGAATTAAAACACGACTATCAACCACAAATTTTCGTCCATAAAAATACTCAAATCCAACAATATATGCTACGGGCTTTTCACATTTTAATACTTCTTCCAAAATTGTATCAAGTTGTTGATCATACTTTAATTCTCCAGTATATAATTGATTTTTAAAGTCTGAACCATATACTTTTTCACAAATAAGATTAACACTATTTGGTGCCAATCCTTTTTGTTTTAACTTTATTTGGGCATTACTATACCAAGAAACCAAATTATTCAATTGCTTGTAATCTTTCCATTTGGTCTTCAATGATTAAAGCATCAATAATTTCTGCCATTTTACCTTCCATTACTTGATCAAGTTTATTAAGCGTCAATCCAATACGATGATCTGTTACACGATTTTGAGGGTAGTTGTACGTACGAATTTTTCGGCACGACTTCCTGTTCCAAGTTTTGATTTACGAGCTGAATCATTTGCTTCCATTTGTTCTTGTAGGAAATGATCATACAATTTTACTGCTAAAACTTTCATCGCTTTTTCTTTATTTTGTAATTGACTACGTTCATCTTGTGAAGACACAACAATTCCTGTTGGAATGTGAGTAATACGAACAGCCGAGTCAGTTGTATTTACACTTTGACCACCAGCACCTGAAGAACGATAAACATCCACACGTAAATCTGCTTGTTTTATATCAACATCAACAGCTTCAACTTCTGGCATAACAACTACTGTTGCCGTAGAAGTGTGAATACGTCCTTGTGATTCAGTTTGGGGAACACGTTGTACACGATGTGAGCCTGATTCAAACTTTAACTTGCTAAATACATTTTCACCCTTAATTAAAACTGATACTAGACTAAGTCCACCACCTTCTGAATGATTACTTTCCATGATTTCTGTTTTCCAACCTAATGTTTCAAAATATCTTGTATACATACGTAACAAATCTGCTGCGAAAATATTTGCTTCATCTCCACCAGCAGCTCCACGAATTTCTAAAATCGCATTTTTCCCATCATTTGGGTCTTTAGGTAATAACATGATTTTCATTTCTTCTTCAAATGCCGGTAACTTTTCTTCATTTTCTTGAATTTCCATTTTTAACATTTCTACCATTTCAGCATCATCTTCAATTTCAACAATCTCTTTAGCTTCATTGATTTCTTGAACGGTTCTTTCGTATTCTTCAAATTTATTTACAACTGGTTCTAGTTCTTTTAACTCTTTTGAGTATTTAGTGATTAATTTTACATCCTTTAATACTTCTGGATCAATTAATTTATTTTGCAATTCTGCATATTTTTCTTTTAGTCCTTGTAGTTTTTCTAACATAACGCTCCTTTTACCATAATATTATAACACATTCATTGCTAGTTTATGGCTTTAGTGATGGGATATTTTCAAATTTGATATTAATTTTTTGCTACAAATAACACATATTTGTAGTACGTATTTTATTGATTAACTGGATAATATTTAATCAAGTAAATATCTGTTTTATTTTCAAGTTCAACTACACCCCTCCTAAATATCAATATTAATTACTATAAAATATAAAAAATCGAGGTACGAATACCTCGATTTATATTGGTTCTTATAGACCGAATTTTTTGTTGAATCGATCAACACGTCCAGC
>CAZFWW010000104.1:0-4292 GCA_964522645.1 uncultured Mycoplasmatales bacterium | reverse complement strand
ATAATAGTTATCTACTATCTAAATACAAGGGTACTTATCAAGGTACCTTTTTTATCTGAAAATTTCATTTGTAATAACTGAATAAATGAAGGGTTAGTGATTATAAGCAAATTACTTTGAGGATGAAGAATACTAATTTTAAAAGATTAATGATTATTACATTCGGAAAAGTGTTATAATTATAAAGCAAATGAAAATAAGAAAAATTTGGAGGAAATAATGGCGGATATAAGAGTAAGATATGCACCAAGTCCAACAGGATATTTACATATTGGAAATGCCAGAACGGCACTATTTAATTATTTATATACCAGAAATTTAAATGGGAAAATGATTATTAGAATTGAAGATACAGATACTGAGAGAAATATTGAGGGTGGAGAAAAATCACAATTAGATAATTTAAAATGGTTAGGAGTTGAATGGGATGAATCAATCGACTTAGGCGGAGAATTTGCCCCATATAATCAATTGGCTCGTCATGAAGCGAAATTATATGAACCATACATCAATCAATTATTAGCAGAAGATAAGGCGTATAAATGTTATTGTACATCTACTGAATTAGATGCAGAGGCTGAACGTCAAAAAGCCGAAGGACAAATTCCAAAATATAGTGGAAAATGTCGTCATTTAACGGAAGAACAAAAAGAGAATTTTGAAGCCGAAGGTCGTGACTATACGATAAGATTCAAAGTTCCAGCAGATAAAGAGTATCGTTGGAATGATATTGTAAAGGGTGATGTTGTTTTTAATACAAAGGATGTTAGTGGTGACTTTAATATTGTAAAAAGAAATGGAATCCCAACATATAACTTTGTTGTTGTTTTAGATGACCATTTAATGAAAATAACACATGTTTTACGTGGAGAAGATCATATTTCAAATACACCAAAACAGTTAATGATATATGAAGCATTAGGTTTTCCAGAACCAAAGTTTGCGCACATGACATTAATTGTTAATGAAGCTGGTAAAAAACTATCAAAGCGTGATACATCAATTATTCAATTTATTGAAGATTATCGTAAATTAGGTTATTTACCAGAAGCGATGTTTAACTTTATTGCTTTATTAGGATGGTCACCAGTTGGTGAAGAGGAAATTTATGATAAAGCAGAATTAATTAAAATTTTTGATGCAAGTCGTTTATCAAAATCAGCAGCCAAGTTTGATGTTAATAAATTAACGTGGATTAACAATCAGTACATTAAGAAAATGGAAGAAAACGACTATTTAGAGTTTGTTAAACCATATATTAATCAGATTCCAAATGTTAATTTATATAATGATGAAGAATTAGCAAAAATTGCTTTATTATATAAAGACCAAATTAGTTATGGACAAGAGATTATTGCTACAAGTGAACTATTCTTTGCTGAAAACCGTGAATTAACACCAGAATGTGTTGAATTTGTAAAACAAGAGGGCATTAAAGAAACGTTAGAATACTTTAAAGAAGCATTTACTAAATTAGAAAATCGTGATGTTGATACAATCAAAGCTTTAATTAAAGAAACAGGAAAAGCAACAGGTGCGAAAGGGAAAATGTTATTTATGCCAATTAGAATTGCAACAACACTTCAAATGCATGGACCAGAACTACCAGTATCACTAGGAATTTTAAAGCAAGAGCAAATTATTGCTAACATTGAAAAAGTAATTGCTTTAATTTAAGCAAGAAGAACAAGATTTTCCTTGTTCTTTTTTTAAAAATGTTAAAATAGTAATTAAGAATAAGGAGTATAAATGTTTAAGACACTAAAAGGAGCATGGGAAGAAGCAAAAGTTCATTATGGAATTGGAATTGCTCAGACAACAAGTAAATTATCACATGAATTACACGGGTTATTTATTGATAAGGAATACTTTGATGCTGAGTTTTTTGAAGATTTAGAAGAGAAACTAATTGAACTTGATATTGTTCCCAATTTAGCAATTCAATTAGCAGCACAAATTGAAGACAAAATATATAATGAAAGAGTTTCAAAAGAAACATTTCAAAAAGCATTATATGAGGTAATTAAATCAACGGTGAAATTTCAAGAAAATAATACTTTAGAGTTAAATCCAGAATTATTAAATATCTTATTAATTGTAGGAATTAATGGAGTAGGAAAGACAACAACAATTTCTAAAATTGCTAATTATTACAATGATTATAATTTGGAATTAGTGGCTGCCGATACCTTCCGTGCCGGAGCAATTGCCCAATTAGATGAATGGGCAAAACGCTTATCAGTACCAATAACTAAAACTCACCAAGGACATGCACCAAGTGCGGTTATTTATGATGGACTTGCTAATGCGAAAAAGCATGACCGAAATTTATTAATTTGCGATACAGCAGGTAGATTACATAATAAAACAGAGTTGATGACTGAGTTAAATAAAATATATAAAATTATTGAAAAGCAAACAGCTGATGAACAAATAAATAAAAAAACAATCTTGGTTCTTGATGGAACAGGTGGGAAAAACACGATTGAACAAGCAAAGGCATTTAATGAAGCAACAAAATTGGATGGAGTAATAGTTACAAAGTTGGATAGTTCATCAAAAGCCGGAATGATAATCAATATTTCATATGAATTAGCCGTGCCAATCTATTTTTTAACAAATGGAGAGCAAATTGAAGACATTACCACATTTGATCCGGAAACATATCTAAATTTATTATTTAGTGATAGTGAATAATGAACGATTTAAAAGATAAAATAGCGGTTAGTAATCTATACGGTTATTATGGTGAATTATTAACTGCAAAGCAACAAGCAATTTTTGAAGATTATTATTTTGAAGATTTATCAATTATTGAAATTGCCCAAAATAATGATGTGAGTAAAAATGCGGTATATAATTCATTGAAGAAAAGTATTAGTCAACTGGAAAAATATGAAGATATTTTACAAGTTGAAAAAAAGTATAAAGATAATGTTACAATGCTTAAATCACAAAATGTTGATGCAAGTATAATAAATAAAATTAAATAGGGGAAAAATGAAATTGAGTAAACTAATATTTATATATGCTCTAATCGTACTATTAATTATTTATCAAATTCCGGTTTTAATTCCGGCAATGATTTCTTTGGACTTAAAGATTAATTTGTCCTTTATTGTGTTGTATTATTTATATAAAAAATATCCATTAAATTATTTTTTCATTGGAGTAATGTTATTTTTGATAACATTATTTGCGACTAGCACATATGTATTAAACCCACTAGCAGATATTACAGGATTAATTATTTTTAACCGTGTTTATAAAAGAAATAGTGTAATTAAAACAATTTTTATATGTGTTTTTGTAATTGTAATTGTAGATTACTTTGCAGTACCATATCCATTTTTAGAATACAAATTAATTGCGAATAATTATTTTAATATTATCACATCAACAGAATACATTCGTTATATTCTAGCAATTTATCCAGCATTTTATTTTCTTGAATGGACAATAATTGTTTTTGCAATTGATAAAATAATTAATCGGAACCTCAATTATAATTAAGCGTAATGACTTTAAAAACGAGTCATTACTTTTTTTTGAATAAAGTTATAATTAGAAATGAAATGGTAAATAATAAATAGATATAATCTTAATCAATTAATAAATATTATGTTACAATAATATATATTACAGTTACGGAGGATATATGACAAAAGTATTAATAATTGAAGATGATTTAACAATCAGAGCGGGTTTGAAAATTTGGCTTGAAAAGAGTGGGTTTGAAATTTTAGAAGCTGAAGATGGAAAAGTAGCAATGGAGAAAATCAAAAGTGAAACATTTGACATTGTAATTTTAGACGTAATGTTACCATTTCATGATGGGTATGAAATTTTAACAACGATTCGTCAATCAATTAAAGAGTGGATACCGGTTATAATGTTAACGGCTAAAAGTCAAGAAGATGATAAAATCTTAGGGCTGGAATTAGGAGCAGATGATTATATGGTTAAGCCGTTTTCTAATCGTGAGTTAGAAGCTAGAATTAAAGCAAATTTACGTAAAAAAGTTATTGTTGAAACCGAAGAAACAGTATCAACATCATTATTTGAAATTGATAATCAAAGATACTTATTACAAAATGCTGAATATACAGTTGAATTAACACGAAAAGAAATGGATTTACTAAAAATCTTAATTTTACACCAAGGTGAATATGTAGAAAAAAGTTATTTATTAGAAAAAGTGTGGGGATACTTGAATTCTGAGGATACAAGAACATTAGATATTCACATTTCAAAATTAAGAAAAAAATTAGAAAAAATCAATATTAGCAACG
>CAZFWW010000103.1:0-4330 GCA_964522645.1 uncultured Mycoplasmatales bacterium | reverse complement strand
CAATCATGCTTTGAGCAAATGCTTTTGATGCTGATTTAATGAATTCTTCTACATCAGTTTGGCCTTGTAATGTTTCTTCATTCGTAAAGATATCTTCAGCGTTAATCATTACTGTTTCTTCAGGACTAATCTCTGTATTTGGTCCCTTGATTGTCACTGTGGCTAAATGACTAGCTTTATTTCCATCTTGATCTGCCACATTAAATTCTGCAGGTTTTACTCCAACAGTTGATGTATCAATTATTGGATAATCAACTTTACTTGTTAAATCTCCATCTTGTTTATCAAATGCTACTAAATTATATTTATTATTATCTACAACTGCATCAATATATACAATTTGATTATCTGCATAAATATATGGACTATCATCACTTATTTCATCGTTTTCATTGGCAACGAAAATTAAAATCTCGCGAACTGCGATTTCATTTTCTTTTGTTGCAGTTAACGTTGCTTTATAAATCCCTTGAGTACTATCTTTTTTCAAGTTTGTACTTTTTACTACCACATCAATATTAGAACCATCTTTAGTTGATTTTGCAAATGCTTCTGATTCAACCTTAATAAAGTCATTAATATTAGTTGCTTTTGCAACAGTATTTTCATTTGTATAAATGTTTTGGGCATCTAAAAACACTGTTTCTTCTGGGCTTAACACTGATGTTTCTCCAACAACTGTTACATATCGTTTAATAGTTGTTTTATTTCCATCAGTATCAGTTACGCTTAACTCTACTTCAAACACACCTGTTTCTTGTGTACTAATTGTAGGATATTTAATTTGATTTGTTAAATCCCCATCCTTTAAATCAAGTGCAACTGCCTCAAATTCATCTGTTGAAACGATTGAAAATTGATCAACAATTATATTGTTAGCTGTTAAGTATGGATTTTCTGGGTCTAATACATCCCCATCTTTTAATACAAAGATTTTAATTGTTTTTTCAACTGATTTCAACTTGTTTTCTGCTTTGATTGTTGCTTCATATAAGCCAATTTTACTTGTTTTTTCTAAATCTGTTTTTACAACACTTATAGTTGTTTCATTTAATAATTCGCCTGTTATTTCTGCATTTGAATTATCTAAAATAAACTCATTAATTTCTGTTTTTAGTCCTGATAATTTTGTCGTATTTGTAACAAAGTCATCTGCTGTTAAATCTAACTTTGTTTCAATTACTGTAATTATTATTTCTTTTTCTAGAACAATTCCATCTTTTTCAATTTTAATTGTTGCAGTATACTCACCTGGCACTGAACCTTTTTCTAAAGTGGTTTTATCAACTGAAACCGATAATCTCTCACCCGTCTCTGTATCATAACCAACTGCTTTTGATTCCTTCTTAATTAATTCTATTACATCATTCTCTGATAATTCTAGTTCGGTAATTTCAAAATCTTCTGCATCTAACATTAGTTTTTCGTCTGGTGTTAGCACTGTATTTTCACTAACTACAATCACAAACAGTGTTGCTGTAGTTACGTTGCCATCACTGTCTTTTACTGATAACACATGTGGATATACTCCCACTTTATCAGTTGGTTTTAATTTTGGATAGACAATATCATCTGTTAAATCACCATCTTGCTTATCAAAAGCAATCGCCTTGAAATCCTCATTTGTAAACTCATCATTTAAATTTACTTTGACATTTGTTCCTGTAATATATGGATTTTCGTCATCAATAATATCGCTGTTTTTAGCTACGAAAATTTGAATTGTTTTTGATACTGTTTCTTCGCCTTCATTTGCTTCAAATGTTGCTTGGTAAATCCCGTATCTACTTGATGAATTTAAATTTGTACTCTTAACTACAACATTAATATTGTTTCCATTTGTTGTATCGAATGCCTTCGCATTTGCATGTTTTAATAAATAATCAATAACAACTTGCTCTGTCCTTGTTGTAAATTCAGTTTCTAATGCTTCTTCACTTGTATAGATATCAGTTGCGTACAACATTATTTTTTCATTTTCGGATAAGACAGCATCTTCATCAATTATTGTTACATATACAATTTCCGTTGTTGTTAAACCTTCATCATTTGTAACTGATACTATTACTTCATAGACACCAACTGTATTAACATCAAGTTCTTTTGTATCATATTCAATTCTATCAGTTAAATCAATTTCATTAATTTGGTCATATGCAAAACCATTTAATGCATCTGTATCAAGTTCTTGACCTTTTTCTAATATTGTATTTTCAGCATATAGATATGGATTTTCTTGGTTTGCACTATTTTCATCACCATAAACTACAAAATAATTTTCATTTACTAACGTTTCATCTAAATAACTTGCTTTATTTTCAATTACATATATTATTAATGGAGGAATATTTGGATTATTATTATAAACTTTTTTACTTAAAACTTTACTTTCAACATTAGTTAATTCTCCCTTAAAGTTCATTGCATAAGGGTTTGTAATTTCTTGGTATAAATCTGTTACATCTTGATTATTCATATTAATTACTTCATCAAAACCAACGTATTTTCCGTTTAGTGAATAAAGAAGTAAACTATGTCCTAGATTTGTCTGGTCATTAGTAATTATTATATTTACTATAATTTTACTAGTATTACCTTTACTATCTGTTACAGATAACTCCACTGGATATACTCCAACTTTGCTATCAAGTACACGAGAAATATCAGATATTATTATCTGGTTTGTAATCTCTCCATCTTCATTATCAAATGCTTGTGCTTCAAAATCGCTTGGCTTTAAAGTCATAAGATCAATTAAAACATTACCATTTGGAACTGAACCTGCATCATAAATGTAATTTTGAGCTGCAATTACAGGTTCTTCATCTTTAACTTCTGGTGGCGTCACTATAATGTCAATTGGCTTTTTGATTTCTGGTGCATTACTAAATTGAACTAAGTCCTGCCCTGAAGAATCTAGAAAAATCGTACCACTTGCTATATCATCCAATGACAAACTATTATTTAGTTCATTTGTAGAAATAGCATTACGATACTCACTTAATTCTTCATCATAGTATAAGAACTCAGCACCGATTGCTTCCCATATTAAATATTGTCCCATTAATAAATATTTATCATCTAATGTCTCATTATATAACTCATTCGCTATATAACCTGCCTTAAATATTTTTAGTTGTGTTGCCGAATCAAAATCAGCAAACGTATGACCTTCAATATTATCGAAATTCACATATTCTATTTCAGGTCCTACTAGTGTTGTAGGATCCAAACAATATATAACCCTCTTTGTCATACTATCCACATAGAAGTGACCTTGCGCTGCAATGTTTTTTTCTTTTGCCTTCATTGCAAAACTTGTATCTTCAACAAAAACAACTTGAATGTTTCTTGTTAACTGATACACCTCTTCTTGATTATTGGTTTCTTCAATCCGATTTATTTCTTTTTTAAATTCTTCATAAGATGTAAACTCCGTTGCGAAAAACGGAACTGTTTGCTTCTCAAAATTTAAATATGAAACAATCATAATCATGAAAGAAATTAACAATAATATTATTATACTTTTCTTTCTCACGTTAATTTTCCTATCCATTTTCTTCCTTCCATTTATATATTTTGTAAACTTGTTCATGTTATTTAATACCAACAGTATTATATCATGCCAATGTGTCAAAAGTGTGTCACTGATACGACAAAAAATCAGTTTTGTAACACGAATTGTACTATTGGTTTTTAATGTAAAACAAATTAATAAACCTAGTAATTAACACTGCTTATTTACAAAAGAAAATATTTTTCTTTTCCTAAATGATACTTTACAAAAATTGTACACATGATAATCAATTTAAATATGAGTCAAAACATGTTTTTATGAATTTTTTTCATTGATTATGTCAAGATGTGGACAGGATAATTACAGAACTACTATTACCAAACTTCCATTAAAATTAAATATTTTTATAAAATAATATATAATCTCATTATTATAATGTCATGACCCAATATTATTTTATAATTTTCCAAAGAAAAAAGAGTTGCATTTCGCAACTCTTCTTTTATATACATGAAACATATATCATTTTTTATTACTTTACTAATTTCTTTTTTCGATCAATTATATTTCCAATTATTGTTTTCTCTAATTTTTGGTATTCAACTATTTGCTCTTTAACTAACTTCATTCCCGAACTAATTTCACGTTTTTTCTTTTGACGTTCTTTAGCATCCTCTATCGTATTTAATTCCATTAGTTCTTCACGATAATTTTCAACCTGGTTAATTAACTTTTCTTTTGTTTCCAACAATTGAGTAATTTTTTCTTCATCATCTTGTTTATTTTGCATTTCATTTAATATTTTTTGTTCTA
>CAZFWW010000102.1:0-4331 GCA_964522645.1 uncultured Mycoplasmatales bacterium | reverse complement strand
AATGGCTTTAAAAACTAATCGTAAACAAGAATTATACAAATCAATTCAGACTCATCTATTGGATCCGAATTTTAGTATTGAAAAAGTACGTGCCGAGTTAATGTTAGTGTTAAATGATGAAGAATTCTTTGAATTAATGTGTTATCGTATGGAAAGTCAAAACCAAGAAGTAAAAATAAATGCATTAGCAATTGTTACATTTATTATTTTGGTTGATAAATTAAATGTTGAGACATTTCAAAATAAAGAAGCATTTGAATTATGTGAACATTTAATTGATAAGTATAATATCAAAACAAGCCTTGAAACAATCAAAGCTAAATTATAGGAGAAATTATGGAAAATACCCAACAAATTTTTGAACGCATCGGGATTAAATATGATCAAACTCAAATTGTTAAGATCAAAAAGGTAGAAGTAAATATTATCAATAAATCTTGGCAAGTTAACTTGTATGCGTCGAGTTTAATTAGTGAGGGGTATTTTGCGGAAATCGAAGCAAAGTTTCGTGAGTATTATGCCCAAGATGTTAAAATCTTTTTAGTATTAGAATTAGAATTTAGTGATATTAGTGAGCAATCACCAAATATTCTCCAAGGACACTATCAACGTATGTTGAAGATTGATTCAAATTTAAAGCAAGCCGCAAGGGGGATTAACTTGCGAATTGAACAAAATACCATAATTTTTGAAGTTGCCTCAAATTTTGAAACTAGCCGTGCAACAACACTTAGTGAGTATTTAATTCCACATTTAGCACAACTTGGATTGAAAAAATATCAGTTTAAAACAAATATAATGGCAAACGAAAAAAAGCGTGAAGTTGAAGAACGAATTGAAGAAGAAATCAAAAAAAATGAAGTAAAAGTTGTAAAGAAACCAGAACGAAACATTAAAGTCTTTGGAGAAGACTTAATTGATAAAAAAGTTCAAACAATTGAACAAGTACTAGACCCCAATATGCTTTTAGTAAATTGTACAATTGAAGGTGTTATATTTGAAATGGAAATTCGGGAGTTGAAAAAAACATCACTTTTAACGTTAATGGTATTTGACGGTACAGCAACAATGACGTTAAAGGCCTTTCCTGGGTTTAATAATCAACCACCACGTTTAGATGACTTTAAATTATTAAAACCTGGTATGAAAATTAAAGCCCGTGGGAAAAAAGAATTTGATCGTTATGCAAATGATGAAATAATTATGCTACAAAGTGTAACAATATTGGAAAAATCAACTCCGTTTACAACTCGTATTGATACGGCTGAGGAAAAACGGGTTGAATTACATACACATGGTAAAATGAGTAGAAATAATGGGATAAGTAATTTTATGGATTATGCTAAAATGGCTAGTCATTTTGGGCATAAAGCAATTGCAATTACTGACCATAATGTTGTTCAAGGATTTGTTGAAGCTGAAAGAGCGGCAAAGGCACACAATATTAAAGTAATTTATGGAATGGAAGCAACAGTAGTCGGAAATACCCAAATAGCGTTCAATCCAACATCTGAAAAATTAAGTGATGTTGAGTACGTGGTGTATGATGTTGAAACAACTGGACTTAGTGCTAACTTTAATAAGTTAATCGAGATTGGTGCGGTAAAAGTCCGTGGAGGTCAAATTGTTGATCGTTATCAATGCTTTATTAAAATTGATGAACCTTTAAGTGAATTTACAACGAATCTAACAGGAATTACAGATGAAGATTTAATGGGTGGACTTGATTTAAAGCAAGCATTGATTGAATTTCATGACTGGTCAAAAGATTCAGTCTTAGTAGCTCATAATGCTATTTTCGATTATCAGTTTTTAGCTCGTAACTATGAACGAGAGCTTGGACTAACAGTAACTCAACCGGTAATAGATACTCTTGAATTGTCAAGGTTTTTACACCCCGAAAATGTGTACCATAGTTTAAAGATAATTACCAAAAGATATAAAGTCCCAATGGATAGTAAATCACACCACCGTGCGGACTATGATGCAGAGAAATTAACAGAAGTATTTGTGCAAATGATTACGAAACTTGCTGATTTAGAAATTGAGACAATCGAAGAATTAAATACCAAAAATAATATAAATAAAACTCGTGGTAAACATAATTTAATCTATGTTAAAAACATGGCAGGATTAAGGGATATATATTACTTGGTAAGTGAAGCAAGTACAAATGATTTTCAACAAGAACCAAGAATTTTAAAACAGAACTTAAGTAAGTTGAAAAATAATTTAATTTATGTTGGTGCTGGTTGTACAAAATCAGAGATTATTGACTCATATTTAAATCACAGTCCACAAGAACTTGATAATGTCATTAAACAGTTTGATTATATTGAGTTGTTACCACTTTCTCAATATCAGTCATTAATTAATGAAGGGACATTTAAAACACGTGAGCAAGTGATTAAAATGCTTCATGACTTATATGATTTAGCTACTAAAAATGAGATTAAAGTTTTAGCAAATGGAAATGTTCATTATTTAGAACCAAGTCAAAAAATGATGAAAGAAGTATTATATGGAAAAGATTTTAAAGCGGATCGAGTAAAGAAAAATCGTGATGGAGTTGAAGAGTTCGTTGATAAAATAAAGTTCAACAATTGGTGTGAAGAAAACGAGTTGAAAAATAGTGATCAATATTTCAAGTCAACAGATGAAATGATGGCAGAATTTAGTCATTTTGCTGAAGACATAACGAAAGAAATTGTTATTACAAACCCAAATTTCCTTGCAGAGAGTACGGACACTTTAAAAATTATTCCGGATGAATTATTTACTCCGAATATTGATGGAGTAGAAGAAAAACTAGAAAAAATGGTATATGATAAAGCCCGTAGTATTTATGGGGAAGATTTACCAGAAATTGTAACTAAACGAATTGAAAAGGAACTAAAGAGTATTATTGGTTATGGATTTAGTGTTATTTACTATATATCGCATAAACTAGTAAAACATTCACTTGATCACGATTATTTAGTTGGGTCACGTGGATCAGTTGGGTCTTCACTTGTAGCTACATTCATGGATATAACTGAAATTAATCCTCTTGTTCCACACTATGTTTGTCCAAATTGTAAAAAGAGTGAATGGATTGAAGATGGTTCAGTTGGTAGTGGTTATGATCTACCACTGAAAAATTGCTCTCATTGTGATGATCAACCACAAATGATTCGTGATGGGCAAGATATTCCCTTTGAAACATTCTTAGGGTTTGAAGGTGATAAAGTACCAGATATTGATTTGAATTTCTCAGGTGAATTTCAAGCAGAAGCTCACAATTATGTTCGAGCCAAAGAAGAACTTGATGATAGTGAATTATTTGATTTTGATCATGCCTTTCGTGCGGGAACAATTGGAACAATAGCAACTAAAACTGCATATGGTTATGTTCGTAATTATTTTGAATTAACTGGACGTCAAGTTCGTAATACAGATATTAATTATTATTTAAAAGATTTAGAAGGAATTAAACGAACAACAGGTCAACACCCTGGAGGAATTATTGTAGTACCTTCACATCATGAAATATATGAATTTACAGCAATTCAGTATCCGGCTGATGATAAAACCCAACCGTGGCGTACAACTCACTTTGATTTCCACTCAATTCATGACAATTTACTTAAACTTGATATACTTGGTCACGATGATCCAACAATGTTAAAGAAATTAAAAGATTTGACAGGAATTGATCCAAAGTATGTAAATATTACAGATCCTAAGGTAATGGAATTATTTACTTCAACAGAATCATTAGGTGTTAATGCCGATGATATTTTAACTGAATTAGGAACAATGGGTGTTCCTGAGTTTGGAACAAAATTTGTTATGGAAATGTTAAAAGATACTAAACCCAAAACATATGCTGAATTAGTCCAAATTTCTGGATTATCACACGGAACGGATGTATGGTTAGGAAATGCAAAAGATTTAATTGACCAAGGAACTTGTGAATTAAAAGATGTAATTGGATGTCGTGATGATATCATGGTATATTTAATGTATCAAGGTTTAGATGCTGCGGTTGCATTTAATATCATGGAAAAGGTGCGTAAGGGTAAAGGGGTAACAGAAGAAGAAATTAAAATTATGCGTGAAAATAAAGTTCCAGAGTGGTACATTGATTCATGTCAGAAAATTAAATATATGTTCCCAAAAGCCCATGCAGCAGCATACGTATTAATGGCACTACGAATTGCGTATTATAAAGTGTATCACCCAATTCATTATTATGCTGCTTATTTTTCATCACGAGTTGATGATTTTGATGCTCATAGTATGCTTGGTGGAAGTTCGGTTTTAAAAAAGCGAATTGAACACATTGAATC
>CAZFWW010000101.1:0-4398 GCA_964522645.1 uncultured Mycoplasmatales bacterium | reverse complement strand
TAATTGGGTGAGCAACAGCAAAATAAGGTCATTATTATAATTAATCAACGGATTAAATTACGGATGTAAGTAGTAAAGCTGTAACATATGAAAGCATAGATAATAATTATATTAATGGAGCTTATTTTTCCTCACAACTAAAATAATCAGGAGGAAAACACTATGGCAAGATATACAGGACCAATGTGGAAAAAATCAAGACGTTATGGTTTCTCATTAACAGAAACAGGTAAAGAATTATCAAAAAGAGCATACGCTCCAGGACAACACGGACAAGGGCGTAAAAAACAAAGTGAATACGGATTACAATTAAACGAAAAGCAAAAAGTACGTTTCATGTATGGAATGAACGAAAAGCAATTCCGTAAATTATTCGACAAAGCTGGAAAAATGCAAGGAATTCACGGTAACAACTTCATGTTCTTATTAGAATCAAGATTAGATTCAGTAGTATTCCGTGCTGGATTTGCTGCAACTAGAAGACAAGCTCGTCAATTAGTAAATCACGGACACGTTTTATTAAACGGAAAAAAAGCAAACATCGCATCAATGGTAGTTAAACCAGGAGATGTTGTTGAAGTACGTGAAAAATCACGTGAATTAAAAGTAATTAAAGAAGCTTTAGAAAATCAAGCAAGTACTTTACCATTTGTAACAGTAGATAAAAAGAAATTAACTGCTACATTTGAAAGATTACCAGAAATGAACGAATTAAATCAAGATATTAACCCACAATTAATCGTAGAATTCTACAACAGATAATCTCTGTAAAATATTAATTGAAGTTAAACTAAAACTTACCATTTATTGGTAAGTTTTTTTATTGTAATGTTAATTATCGTTTAATAATATCTTCAAATATATTAAGTTTAAAAACTTTATTTTTTGTAATGTATGTTATAATATGTTTGAGGGAATTTGAGGAAAATGGGTTTAAGGTTAAACAATATACCAAATAAATATATTTATCTTTATTGTTTACAGGAATCAAAATAAAATATTAATGCTTTTAAATAGACATTTCAAGTAAAAGTATTGATGAGAAATGGTATGGTGAGATATGTTAAGTTTTAAAAAAGGAATTGCATTATTATTATTGATTTTTTTCATAATAATAATGGTAATAGTAAATCAGGAAAAAATTAGTTTTAAATTTAGAGGAAATGTTGAATATGTTCAAGTGTCATCAACTCAATATTCTCCAAATGAAACATCAAAAGTCAATTCATATTCACATGAAGGAAATCTTTATACTCATTCAAGTAGTGTTGATACTCAATACATAACAAAAAATAATGATTATATCTACTGGTCAGGAATTGGCGGAATTGCAAGTACAAACATAAATGATAATACAGTTGATAATTATTTTAATTATAATTTTGCCAGTGGAGCAGTAGGTGATGTATATAAAATGGTTTTTGATGATGAAGGAAATGTATATTTTGGAGTAATTGGGTATACATATGAATCAGCAATCTGTAAAACAACGGCAACTTTAGAAAAAATAAAATGTGTTGAACAAGATGGATATTTAATTGATGATGTAAATATTGAAGATAATAAACTTTATGTAATGGGATTATCAGATGATTCGGCATTATTTACATATGATATGGAACTTGAACTAATAAATAGTACAACGATTATTCCCAATGGAGCAACAAAATATATTAATCAAGAGACTATTATTAGTTCAAATGAAAATGAATTAATCGTTCAAAAGTTAACTAATAATATTGCCACTTCAACTAATAGATATGAACTAACCGAATTACAAGACACTTTTAATGGAACTAAAAAAGTAGCAGATAGTTACACACTTCATCTTTATCATATAGATGATAATTTTTATATCGTAAATAATGATCGTCTATTTATTGTTAAAGATTATGATTTTGAAAATATACAATTAATTACTGAATATAATGAGTATGGATATTATTATGATAATAGTTTTTATTTCTATAAATCGGAGGATTTATCAAAACTAACAAAATATGATGTCAAAACAGGTGATTATAGTGAATTTGAGGTCACACCAATGAAAAATAAAAATAATTATTATTTCTGGCAATAAGATGAACAAGTAAGAATTGCTTAAACTGAAATCAGTTTATTCATAGAAATAAAAAGACGCCAAACGAATTTCGATTATTCGCTTGACGTCTTTTTGCTTTTTAAAATTATTAAGTTACCCAAAAAGTAATTTAAATAGTTATTATTCCACTAAAAATGCATCTGTAAAGTTTTTAGTAACACCTTTATCAATATAAGTAATATGAACTTGATATTCTCCAGCAAAATTTGGCGTAATTAATAATTCATATTTACCCTCCTCATATGCATTAATCGTAGAATCAAGGGATTCATTTTTATTATATCGGTTGGAAATTGAGATTTTAAATGTTTCTGGCGTATGCAGTTTAAAATTGTTATATGTGTCAATTTCAATTTTCACAGGTTTTCCTAGTAAAAATTCAGACGTATAGTTAATTTGAATGCGTGGACCTCGATTTAAATATAAAAATGTTCCTGTAGATAAAAGGAAAATTGTAAAGATAATTTTTGTAATTTTTAAACGTTTTTTTGATTTCATAAATATCACCTATCTAAATTATATCATTTTTATTTAATTATATTGAAAAATGATATAATATCATATAAAGGAAAAAAATGAATAAAATAATTAATGTCGTGAGTAATAAAAAAATTCTCTTAACAATTGTCTATTCAATTGTATACACACTTGGAATAACGCTATTTCTGGATAGTGCAGATTTAATTTCAACGGGTTTGTCAGGGGTTGCCCAAATTCTTGATAATGTATTAGATTCGCTTAATATCCCATCAACATATGGTAGTCTATATTTATTATTAAATATTCCTGGAATTATTTTAGGATGGATTAAAATTGGTAAGAAATTTACCTTTTATTCAATCGTAAGTATCGTTACCGTAACAATTACTTCTGGAATTTTTCCAGTAATCAGCATCACGGATGATATTATTTTGAATTCAATCTTTGGTGGACTATTAATGGGTTATGGAATTGGTGGATTACTTAAAATTGGTGCTTCAAGTGGTGGAACTGATTTTTATGGTATCTGGTTATTTGAAAAGTACAATATGGACTTTACAAAGATTAATGTTATAATTAATTTTGGAATTATTGGTTTTGCCACATTAATTTACGGAATGGAAATCGGACTATATACAATATTAAGTTTTTATATCCGAACGGTTTCAATTGATCAGGTATTTACCAATAATAATAAAATTACCGTTTGGATAATTGGTCAAGATTTAACAAAAGTTTCTCAGTATATCAACCAAAAATTAAAACATGGTACAACCATTATTCCTAATGTAGAAGGTGGTTATACTCGTGAGCGTAAAGAAATAATTATGACAATATTAAACCAATATGAATACTCAATACTAATTGAAGATTTATACAAAATTGATCCATCAGTATTTATTAATGTTACCGAAACATATAAACTACATGGAAACTTTAAATTTAGGAAAGAAGATGATAACTAATGGATGGTTTTTATCTAATTAATAAGGAAAAAGAACAAACATCATTTGATGTTGTTTTTAAAGTAAAACGCAAATTAAATATGAAAAAAGTTGGGCATACCGGAACACTTGACCCTGATACAACTGGTTTACTGGTTGTAGCCGTTGGTCGTGCAACTAAGTTTATCCCAATTTTAAGTGAAAATAAAACTAAAAAGTATTTGGCACAAATCACATTTGGAATTCACACTGATACTTATGATATAAGTGGTGAAATATTAGAACAACAAGCAGTTGAAAATATTACGGAAGAAAAAATTGATGCAGTGCTTAAATCATTCTTAGGACTACAAACGCAAATTCCGCCAATTTATTCGGCGAAAAAAGTTAATGGTAAACGACTGTATGAATATGCTCGTAAAAATCAAGAGGTTGAAATTAAACCTCAAACAATTGAAGTATTCTCAATTGCTCGAACATCGCCATTTAAGGATAATAAGGTTTGGGTTGAATTTACAGTTTCAAAGGGAACTTATATTCGTTCATTAATTGTTGATATTGCCAAAAAACTTGATAACCTCGGAACAATGAGTAGCCTTAGAAGAACACATACGGATGGGTTCGATATTGCTGATGCAAAAGAAATAGCAGCAATAAATCCGGAGGATATAATTGATTTAGAGACATTTTTAAAGGCAAATTATCCAGTCTATGAAGTTTATGGTAAAATAGCAAATTTAATTAAAAATGGTGCAAAATTACGTTATCGTTCAGAGATAACTTACCCGTGTTTATACGTTGATAAAGAAACTCAAAAGTGTATTGCATTATATGATAAGGTTGATGCTGAAAATATCAAACCAAAGGTGATGT
>CAZFWW010000100.1:3376-4422 GCA_964522645.1 uncultured Mycoplasmatales bacterium | reverse complement strand
TATTAATGAATATAAGGAGTATGGATTGAATGATAAATTTAATGAAGATACTCTTATAGTATGTGAAGAATTTGAAGTTATATTTAAGTAGCTAATCGTATCATTTTTAAATATTCAAGACAGATAATTGATTTTTTCACATTAATAATTACATTTGATTTTCTCATATAACATGAAATGAAAATAAAAATTACCAATAAATCAAATCAACAATTTAATCAAAACAGCATTTTATATTAATAAGTGATTTACATATGTAAATGACAAGTTGCTTTATAAAAATAATGAAATAGTTAGTTATAAGGTTAAGATGCCACAAGTACTAATTAAAGCATTTAAAAGCAATGAAATTAAATTATTTTATACTGATGAATTAGAAAAGTTAAAAATAATAGCAGTGATGAATTATTAGAATTTTACAGAGTAGATCGTAACTTATCAGCGACTGTAAATCTAGTTAATAAAGCAGTAAGTTGATCATCATTTAAGGTAATTAAGTATGATTGGAATAATAAATAAAATATAAATCAGAGATAGAATTAAAAATAGATGTGGATAATTTTGTACGTTGGTATAATGATATCCGTGTCCATTCAAAATTAAATGATAATTGATTGAACTTAGTGAAATTATCAAATGTTTAGTTGCCATTACCCCTAGAATGGTAGGATTGAAGCAAGAAAAATAAAATAAGTAATATAATAAATTATTTATAGAGACTTGTATTTTAAACATACTTACCAATTCATTAAGTAAAAAGGATAAATATGAAAGAAAAATCAGAAAATATAAAGAAAAACAATAGAGATATAATTGAAAAAGAAAGTATAACATTCTCAGAAGAATTATATAAAGCTTCTTTTCCAGAAAATAAAAAAGAGATAAAATTAGAAGATTTAAAGAAAAATATGGAAAGTGTAGTAGAAAGTCCATCGGGAATAATATCAGAAAATTTAGAGAAAAGTATGGAAAGTGCAGTAGCAAGTACAGCGAGAATAATATCAGAAAATTTAGAGAAAAGTATGGAAAGTGTAGTAGCAAGTACA
>CAZFWW010000100.1:0-3276 GCA_964522645.1 uncultured Mycoplasmatales bacterium | reverse complement strand
GCAAGAATAATGCCAGAAAATTTAGAGAAAAGTATGGAAAGTGCAGTAGCAAGTATAGCAAGAATAATGCCAGAAAATTTAGAGAAAAGTATGGAAAGTGCAGTAGCAAGTACAATGAGAATAATGCCAGAAGGTTTAGAGAAAATGATGAATAAAATTACGCAAAGTTCATTAGTGTTATCAAGTAATAAAATGAAAGAAGCAATAATACCAATAATTGAGTTACAAATAGGTCTTCAAAAGCTCTATGATAATGATTTTAAATTTAAAAGAATAGATGAAAAATATATTATAAAATTAAGAGTTTGGAGAATTTATAATTTATATATGGAAGAATTAGAGAATATTGTAATAAAAAAAGAAGATAATATTTCAGATATAGAATTAATAAATTCTTTAAATTATATATATAGTTGCACAGAATATATACTACGTATAAATGGTAGTTATGTGTCGAGAATATCTAATAAAAAAAGAAATGAAATTTTATCAAAAATTTTAGGAGAAGATTTCAACTTTCAAAAAACTCCTAGAAATAAAATTGTACATATGGAATTGTATGATCCACAATTTCTTCATATACAAAGAACTCAATATATAAATATGATAAAAGATTGCTATAATAAATTAAAAAAAGTTCAAATACATTTATATACTGAATGGAACTAAGAAAAACTCTCTGTAAAAATTAAAATAAGAATTGATCACAAGAGATTGTTTTCCAATAGAGAAGCATTAGAAAAGATGTAAGTTGTAACAAACCTTGAATTAAACAATACATTTACTCGGATAGTAAGTTGAATGGAAGAATACATAAAAATTATATAAATATTTATTTTTAAGACTTATTATGCAGAATTGGCTTTAAAATGGGATTTTATCACGCAATGAAAATGTTAAAACGTTTGTATTAAAATATATTTATTAATTGTACGTTTTTTATGGTAAAATATAACTAATTTGAATACTTGTTATAGTATTAATTTGTAATTAAAAAATTGATAAAGGTGATGAAAATGAAAAAAGTATTAGTAATTGGTGGAAGTGTTTTTATTGGAAAAACAATTGCCAAAAAGTTTGTTGAAACAAAACATGAGGTTTATATATTAAATCGTGGAAATCATGAATGTATTGATGGCGCAATTCAGTTAATTGCAGACCGTAATGATAAAGAAAGTCTAGATGCAGTATTAATTGATAAGGAATTTGATGTAGTAGTTGATGGCTCAGCATATGAGTTAGAGCAAACAAAATTAGTAATAGAAGCATTAACTGGAAAAGTAAAACACTTTATTCACATTAGTACAGCTGCTGTGTATAATGAAACTGAAATCTTTCCATATAGTGAATTCTCAGCCCGTGGAGTTAATAAACTATGGGGAGATTATGGTAAAAATAAATATGAAATCGAAGAATACTTATTAGAAAAATGGCACACTGAAAACTTTCCTGCAACAATTATTCGTCCATTCTATGTATATGGTCCAGATAATAATTTAAATCGTGAAAACTATGTATTTACAAGAATTTTAAATAATTTACCAGTTATTTTACCTGGAACAGGAAATACGATGATCCAATTCGGACATGTTGAAGATTTAGCAAACTCAATTATCACATTATGCTTAAAACCAAAATCGTTTGGAGAGTGTTATAATGTAAGTGGTAGTGAATATGTAACATTAAAAGGTTGGGTTAATGCTTGTGCTAAAGCACTTGATCGTGAAGCAATTATCGAATATGTTGACACACAAAATATTGATTATGCAGTTCGTGATTGGTTTCCTTTTAGGGATGTGCATTTATTAGGAGATGTGACAAAAATTGAAAAGCATTTTGGGGTAAAAGCAAAATATGACTTAGTATCAGGATTAAAAAATACAATTGATGTAATGGGAATTGAAACATTTAGTACTACTCCTGAATTATCAGATTTAGAGATTGAAAAAGCGATAATGTCATTTAAAATATAATTTACTTGCGATTTAATTAAAATTTAGAGTATAATTAAGGTAAGGAGAAAGATATGAAAAGAAAAATTTTAGTAGGAGTAATGCTATTAGTCTTAGCAGGTTGTGGATTTGGTGTTAGAAATACAACTAAAGAAGAAACAACAAAGCCAGAAAATTCAACAGGTGAAGAAGCAACAACAGAAGAAACAAATCCAGAAGGAACAACATCAGAAGAAAAAACAGAAGAAACAAATCCAGAAGGAACAACATCAGAAGGAACAACATCAGAAGAAAAAGCAGAAGAAACAAATCCAGAAGAAACAACATTAATTACAACAGAGGAAGAAGCAGTTGCCTTTTTAGAGACTTATTTACAAGAGGAAAATAGTGACTTTGATAAATCACGTTTTGCAATTACAGCAAGAGAATTAACAGATAATCAATTTGGTTTAACTGTTTTCTTTAAAGAGGGAATTGATTTAAACACAAATGAAAAAG
Source organism: uncultured Mycoplasmatales bacterium (assembly GCA_964522645.1). Taxonomy (GTDB): domain Bacteria; phylum Bacillota_I; class Bacilli_A; order UBA3375; family UBA3375; genus CAZFWW01. The sequence continues at coordinate 826 of CAZFWW010000100.1, read as the reverse complement.
ATGTTCGTGGTGATTATGTAATTACTAATACTGGTGAAATAATTAATCATGTACCATATGATTTAAATTAATAGTAAAACAAATTAAATAACAAAGACTGTGTAGCGAAAAGCGTACACAGTTTTTTAGTGAAATGTATAGATGTTTTAAGCTAATCAGTTTTACTTTAAAAGTGAATTAAGATATTTTTTAGTGTAATGATTATAATCAAGTTTGATTAACGCATGAAAAATTAAATCAACTAATATGATTTGGATAAACGAATTAGAAATAGTAAATGAATTTGTAAGTTGGTTTTTTTGAGGACCAATAAGTGCATAATCACAGAGTGTAGTTGCTTTTGAAAGCGAATGTTCCGAAATTAAAATAATCTTGTTATCAGTTGCTTGTAATTTTTCAAGAGTAGTAATTAAGTCACCAGTTTCTCCACTTGAAGTAATTGCTATGATTGAAGAATTATTTTCAAAGTTTGAAGAAATGATTCTCATTAAATGACTATCAGTAATGATTGTGCAGTTTAAACCAATTCTCGATAATCGTAAATATAATTCATTAGCAATATAGCCACTTGAACCAACACCAAGTAAAAGAATGTTCTTTGATGTATGAATAGTTTTGGCAATTTCTGTGATTATTTCAGGTTCAATCTGTGCATTAATCATTGTAAGTAAATCTTGGTAATCATCAAATAACCCACCAATATCATCGTAATTCTCACTAGCTTTAGGAGTTTGGTTTAATAAAACAATGATATCGTAATAACCATTAAATCCATTTTTCTTAGCAAATCTAGTAACACTAGATTTAGATACAAAAGCATTTTGGA
>CAZFWW010000099.1:0-4435 GCA_964522645.1 uncultured Mycoplasmatales bacterium | reverse complement strand
ACTCTAATTTACCGAATGATATTATCATTATTAATGGTTCCATTTATTGTTGTAATGATTCCACTATTTATTGAAATGAAATACATGAATTTAATTGGAACGTATGGTGCTTTAATTTATCCGAAAGTTTTTAGTGCTTTTGCCATCTTTTTTATGCGTCAATTTTTCTTGAGTTTACCTCGTGAATTAGAAGAAGCAGCTTATATTGACGGTTGTTCCACATTAAAAACATTTTTTGTGGTAATTTTACCACAGATGAAAACAGCATTAGCAACAATGGGAATTTTAGCATTTATGGGAAGTTGGAATGATTATTTATGGCCGCTTGTAATTCACTCAAGTGACACAATGACTCTACCAATAGCTTTAAACCAGCTCTCAGGTCAATACACAACGGAGTGGAATGTGGTAATGGCTGGAGCAATTATTAGTATTATCCCAATTATCATTGTCTTTTTATTTGGACAAAAATATATGGTAGCTGGAGTAACAAATACAGGAAATAAGTAAGGAGATCAAAATGAAGAAAATATTATCACTATTAACAGTATTTATTTTAATTTTAGCAGGATGTGGTGGTTCAAACACAAATGAGGATGAAGAACAAGTTGTAAACTTTGCGCTTTATTCAGTAACACCTGACAAAGAGGAAACACTTAAGCAAATAATTAGCGACTTTGAAGCGGAAAATCCGAAAATTAAAATTAATTATGAAATTACTCCGTATGCAGATTATTTTACAAAATTACAGACTAACATTGCCGGTGGTAATGGCCCAGATGTTTTTGAGTTAAATTATGAAAATTCTGTAACGTATTATGAAAATGGAGCAACAAAAAATTTAAATGAATTATTAACAGAGGAAGCGAAAAAAGGTTTTGATACAACTGCATTATCTGGTTTTGCAACAACAAGTGGTGAACAATTTGGATTACCAGCAAGTTTTTCAACAGTGTTAACGTATTATAATAAAGACTTATTTGATCAAGCTGGTGTTCAGTATCCAACTGATGATTGGACTTGGGAAGATGAAATTAGTGCTGCTGAAAAATTAACTGATGCGCAAAATGGTGTATATGGTTTAGTAGCACCTTACTCTTATAATGAGTATTATAAAACTGTTGCTCAAAATGGAGGCGCTTTATTTAATGAAGATAATAGTGTAGCAACAATTAATAGTCAAGAAAATGAAGAAGCACTAAAATATATGATTGATGCAATTGAAAATGGTTATACACCAGCGAATTTAGGACCTGATGAAGATACAAATCTATTTAAGAACCAAAAAGCTGCAATGTTTACAACCGGTTCATGGATGTTTGGTGCCTTTGCAGATGTTGATTTTGCGTGGGATGTAGTAACAGAAGCTGGTAATACTCAAAAAGCCAATCACTATTTTTCAAATGCAGTAGCAATGAGCAGTAGTACGAAAAAAGAAGCAGCAGCGTATAAATGGATGGAATATTATACCTTAAATTCAAACGTTCAAAAAATGAAGGTGGAGAATGACTGGGAAACACCAGCCGTTAATGATGCTGATGTAATTAAAGCGTATGAAGAAAAATCAAATGGAGAAGATCGTTCTAAAGTATTTAAATCATTAGAAAATGGAGTAAACCCACCAATTCCAGCAGGTGTTAGTGCATCTGAGTTAGCTGATACGATTGATGGTGCAATTCAAGAGGCAAAACTTGGAAATATTACGATAAAAGATGCTTTAGAAAAGGCACAAAGTGATGTTGAAAAATTAATGAAATAGGAGAAGATTATGAGTTACGTAAAGTTTAAAGATGTTGCTAAAAAATATGAAAATGCCGAAAACTATACGGTTACTGATTTCAATATTGAAATTAAACAAGGTGAATTTATTGTTTTTGTTGGGCCAAGTGGTTGTGGAAAGAGTACAACTCTTAGAATGATTGCTGGACTGGAAAGTATTACTGATGGAACAATAACAATTGATGAAAATGTGGTTAATGATGTCCATCCAAAGGATCGTGACATTGCGATGGTATTTCAAAATTATGCTTTATATCCCCACATGAGTGTTTACAATAATATTGCTTTTGGTTTGAAAATCAAGAAAATGAGTAAGGATGAAATTGAAAAGAAAGTTAAGTGGGCTGCTGAAATTCTAGGACTTACAGCATATTTAAAGCGTAAACCAAAAGATTTAAGTGGTGGGCAACGTCAACGTGTTGCCCTAGGTCGTGCAATTGTGCGAAACCCAAAAGTCTTTTTAATGGACGAACCTTTAAGTAATTTAGATGCAAAACTCCGTGTTAGTATGCGTAATGAAATTAGTAAACTTCATCGTAATTTAAATGCAACAACGATTTACGTTACTCATGATCAAGTCGAAGCAATGACCATGGCTGATCGTATTGTAGTATTAAAGGATGGTAAAATCCAACAAATTGGCTCACCGCTTGAACTATATAAAAAACCAGTAAATAAATTTGTGGGTAGCTTTATTGGAACTCCACAGATGAATTTCTTAAATGCTCAAATAAATGGTTCAACACTTAAGGTTAATAATGAGTTGACATTAGAAATGAATCAAGGAATTGTCAAACAATTAGCACAACATCAAGCTGTAATTTTAGGAATTAGACCAGAAGATGTGAAAGTTGAGCGAGTAGTTCTTGAAACATATCCAGATCAAGTAATAAAATCAGCAATTATTAACATTGAAAAAATGGGAAGCGAAAATCATGTCACAATTAATTTATTAGGTAGTGAATTTGTGCTAAAGGTATCAGGACAAAGTGAGTTAAATGTGGGTGATGAAATCGAATTTGTAATTGATTTAAATAAGTGTCATTTCTTTGAACAACAAAGTGAAAAGCGTGTTTTTTAAACATTGATTAATGAAAATTGTTAAGACTAGCCTAATATTTTAGGCTAGTTTTAATTATGGTATTTTACCTAAACATCCTTTAATAATTAATTTTAATTAAGCGATAACTAAAATATTTCGTATTAATAATAAAGGAGTAATTAATGTTTAAATATTATGGTAATAAAGATTTGTTACAAAAACATAAAATAGGAATTTGTGGAAGTTTATATCCAAGTGATTATGGGCATAAAGTTACCACTGATTTTGTTCGTAAACAATCAAAAGTATTAGTGTTTCATGATGAAATAGGTATCGCCCAAACCGGGATTAAAACAGCAATTGAATACCGAAAAGAAGTAATTATAATTAGTCGGAAAAAACGAATTATTGCTGATAACATGATTGATAAAATGTTAATAATTTATGTAGATGAAACACATGATAATGAGTATTATATAAGTTTATTTGAGCGAATTATTGATAAGTTAGCTGTAATTGAACTCGCTCGTAGTAGTCGACTACTTCTAATGGTGGATAATTTATTAGATAAAGATGTAGAAATATATGTGATTCCGGGTAGTATATATAGTACTAAAAGTACAGGTAGTAACCTTTTAATCGCTGAAGGTGCGAACCTATTATATGATGAACTTGAAATTTAATTCGAAATATTATTCATTTAATGATACAATAAATTTGAAATGAGGTAATATATGTATAATTTAGTTATTGTCGAGTCACCTTCAAAAGCCAAAACAATCGAGGGTTATTTAGGAAAAGACTATAAAGTAGTAAGTAGTGTTGGTCATATTCGTGATTTAGCTACAAGTGGACCTGGTGGACTAGGTATAGATGTTGAAAATAACTATAAGCCAGAGTATAAAGCAATTAGAGGAAAGAAAAAAGTAATTAATGAAATTGTTAAACTTGCAAAAAAAGCTGATAAAGTTTATATTGCAACCGATCCAGACCGTGAGGGAGAAGCAATAGGTTGGCACCTTGCCGATGAGATTGGTCTTGATTTAGATGAAGATAATCGTATTGCATTTTTAGAAATCACAAAAAACGGTGTTAAAAAAGGACTTGAAGAAGTTAGTAAGATTGATATGGATTTAGTTCGTTCGCAAGAAACGCGTCGAATGATTGATCGTATAATGGGATTTAAATTATCAAAATTATTACAGAAAAAAATCAAAGCTAAAAGTGCCGGAAGAGTTCAAAGTGTAGCTTTGAGAATGATTGTTGAGCGTGAGATGGAAATTCGTGAGTTTATTCCTGAAGAATATTGGAAACTATTTGCAATTAGTGGAGAAAAGGAACTTGCATACGTTAAAAATGATAAAAAAGTTGAAAAAGATGAAATTGCTAAATTATATGAATTGGTAAATGGTCTTGATCAGCTAATTGTCTCAGATATTAAAACAACAAAGAAAAAGCAGCAACCACGAGTTGCCTTTACGACATCAACACTCCAACAAACTGCAATCAATCGTCTTAATTTTAGTTCAAGGCGAACTATGATGACTGCCCAAAAATTATATGAAGGTGTTGAAATTAATGGAAAACACCAAGGTTTAATAACATATATGCGTA
>CAZFWW010000098.1:0-4435 GCA_964522645.1 uncultured Mycoplasmatales bacterium | reverse complement strand
CGGACTTAAATTAGGAGCGGATGATTATTTAATAAAACCATTTAATATGGAAGAGCTATTTTTAAGAATTAAAGGAATTTTAAAGCGAGTAAATTCCCACCTTGTAATTAAGAATAATTTTACATTCGACACTAAAGAATATCAAGTAGAATATAATGGTAGAAAATTAAATTTACCACATACTGCATTTAAGTTATTGTTATTATTAGTTCAAAATGAGGGCAAAACATTAACAAGAAAACAAATTTTAAAAGAGGTATGGGGTATTGAGAGTGAAATTGAAACCCGAACAATTGATATGCACATTAAAATGATTCGTGATGAATTAGTGAATAATACAATCAAAACAGTACGAGGAAAGGGCTATAAATATGAAGCAGAGTAGTATTAAAGGCGTTAGTAGGAAAATAACGGCATTATTTGTTCTGTTATTATTATCATTAACTTCCCTACTTTTGATTGTTGAAGATAAAACAACCGAAATTAATCAGGCAACAATTATAGTAAGTGGCATGGGTGAAATTATTGATGATGATTCAATCGATTCAAAAGAGTTTACGATCGATGAACTTGATGCGATAACTGAAGCGGAGAGCAAAGAAGAAGAGATAAATCCAATTAAAACAAATTTATTTAATATAGTGATTGTTCTGATTGTAATAATGATAATATTTATATACATATATTTACTTAAGTTATTAAGACGTTTAACATCGGATGCTAATAAGTTTGATCATATTCTCTCTAAATCACTTACATCAATGGAGGAATTTGAAGAAAAATATGATTTTTCGGATTTTAGTAAAATTCATTACACAATTAATCGTGGAATAAAAGAATTTAATAATATTAAAAAAAATGAGCAAAAAATTGTTAATAATATTGCCCATGATATCCGGACTCCGCTTCAAATAATCAATATTTACAATGAACTTACGAATAATGAATATACAGAGAAGGTGAGTGAAAATATTAGTTTAATTAACGCAATTACAAATGATATTTTGGAAATAAAAGAAGAGAAGCGAAAAAAGATATCCTCAACTGAGGAAAATATTAATATATTGGTTAAAGAGTTAATCAACGAATTAACAACAACAATATACACACCTTCGATGATAAAGCTAGTAGAAGAAGATGAGTTAGAGTGGTGTGTTGACATTACAATGTTTAAACGTGTTTTAATTAATTTAATTAATAACGCTTGTGTTGCAAGTGGAATGGTTGAAATTAGAATTACTAAAACAGCAATTATTGTCACAAATAGCACAAATGGATCGAGTGAACTTGAAAATTTCTTTATGAACTTTGAGCAAAATTCTTGTTCATCAGAAAAAATTAAAAATGGACACGGATTAGGTATTATTAAGGAACTTTGTGCAATTCAAAAAATCAAAATTAAAGTCAAAAGTAGTAAAGAACAAGGGGCAAAGTTTACCTTAACAATGGATAAAAAAATTGAAAATGCGTAAAGAATTTTCTTTACGTAATTTTTTATCAGTGAATTAATAGGAAAAATCCAAAAAATAGTTGCACTTATTTTGTAAAAATAATTTACAACATTTGTGGATTATGTTATTATAATAGTGTTCATTATATTACTATGAACATTTTCAAATGAAGGGGTAAAAATGTATAAGGAAAAAGATATAATTAAAATTATAGAAGAAGAAAATGTAAGTTATATTAAATTACAATTTACAGATATAGATGGTTTTTTAAAAACAGTAGAGGTTCCAGTTTCGCAAATTGAAGCAGTATTAGCTGGAGAAGTAATGTTTGATGGATCATCAGTTCAAGGGTTTGCAAGAATTAATGAATCGGATATGTTTTTAAGTCCAGATTTAGAATCATTTAAGATTATTCCGTGGGAAGAAGCAGTTGATGGATCAAAGGTAGCGATTTTTATTTGTGATGTTTTAGATATTAATCATGAAAACTTTAGTGGAGACCCACGTTCGATTTTAAAAACACAAATTAAGCGTATGAAATCGTTTGGTTTTACGGATTTTAAAATAGGATTAGAGCCAGAGTTCTTCTTGTTCGATGAAATTGACCCAAATAAGCCCGAGGTTAGGTTAACAGACTTAAATGGTTACTTTGACCAGTCACCATATGATAAGGCGAGTATTTGCCGTCGTGAAATTGTATTACAATTAGAAAAAATTGGTTTTGAAATAGAAGCAAATCACCATGAAGTAGCAGCATCACAACATGAAATTAACTTTAAATTTGATAACGCACTAGAATATTGTGATAAAGTACAAATATTTAAAAATGCTGTTAAGACAATTGCAATTAAACATGGAATGCACGCAACGTTTATGCCAAAGCCAATATTTGGAATGAACGGTAGTGGAATGCACTGTAATTTATCATTATTTAATGGTGAAGAAAATGTGTTTTATGATGAAGCAGGAAAATCACAACTTAGTAAAACGGCATATCAATTTATTGGGGGACTTTTAGAACACGCTCGTAATTATACAGCAATTACAAATCCACTTGTTAATTCATATAAGCGTCTTGTTCCTGGGTTTGAAGCACCGTGTTATGTTTCTTATTCAGATTCAAACCGTAGTGCAATGATAAGGATACCAGCAACTCGTAAAAAGGGAACACGTGTTGAGGTACGTAGTGTTGATCCAACAGCAAATGTTTATTTAGCAATTGCCTCACTGCTAGCAGCTGGACTTGATGGAATTGAAAAGAATTTAATGGCACCAGATCCAATTGCTGAAAATATCTTTAAAATGACCGCAGAGCGTCGTAAAGAGTTAAATATTGGAACATTGCCAAAATCATTACGTGAGGCTGCAAAGGAGCTAGATAAATCAGAGTTAATGAAGGAAGTATTAGGTGAAGAAACATTTGAAAAATATGTTTGTAGTAAGAAAAAAGAATATGATGATTATCGTCATGCCGTACATGATTGGGAAATTGAGCATTATTTAGGACTTTATTAAATAAGTATCCGTAAGGATACTTTTTTTAATTTTATATTTGAAGGGATAATTTAAAATGGTTTTTTTTTTTAACCTTAAATTTGTGATAAAATAAATTATGAATAAAATTAAAGGTTAAAGAGGAGTGTAATGAAAAATACTATAAAATTATTAAAAAAATCAGCTGAAACGCTTGCCACGTATGATAGGATTAAAGTTTTGGATAAAGAAGGAAAAAAATCCAAATTAAACAGGGAAATGTTTAAAAAAAAAAATATCTATTTGATTTTAAAAACAAAAAAATAGAACACAAAGGAAAAACATATAATTTTGAAAATGATTTGAATTTTGCACAAGATACAGAATATAAATATATTATTTTGGATAATAAAAAGTTTAAATTATTTGAAATCAATAAAAAGTGTATTGATACAGTAAATAGCATGTGTGAAATATTACAAGAACTAGCAAAAGGGAACTTTGATGAAATTGATGACTTTGAGTTTAAGAATCCAATACTATATTTAGAATCACAACTTAATCATACAAATACAGTTGTATTGTTACCAGAAGAAAATGCATTTAAGTTTGATGTGGGTTTCCTAAAGAGAGCATATATAAAGTTTAACTTAAATAATCAGACTTTTACATTCAAAGGTATAGAATATAGCTTTAATGATTTTGAAGGGATTGAACTTGACTGGTTTAATACTGCAGAAATAAATATTCTTTTTAAAATAAAAGGGTTAAAAAAATCTTTGAAATACACAATGTTTAATGATAAAGGTATGGAGGAGAAATATCAAATATATGCGAAAAAAATGTGTGATGCACTTAACCAAGTAATAAAAGGAAATTATATAAAAGTTGATAACGTATATGATAAAGTTGTCTATGTTGATGAAACATTAACAGATGATAAAAAACAAGCACTTTCTTTTATATTACCAATAACTAAAGGTGTATTTACAAATTTAAATTACGTAACTAGCAGAGATTTTAGAAAGTTAATGGCTAAATCAGCAGCAATGGAAGTTGGTAATGATGTTAAATCTAAAGAAAATATTTTAGAAAATGTTAAAGAAATTGATATTAATTTTTTTACAGACAAACAACAAGAACAATCAGACGAATGTTTAATATATGTAATTACTTTATTCATGAAATTTGATAAGTTTAGATTCATTTTACAAAATATTTCTGAAGAAATTTTTTGGGAAAATATGATGAAATATACTAAGTATATAAAGGAAAATAATAATTCATATGAAGAATTTGCGGAAAAATTTTTAAAAGGAAGAAAGGATTATTTTGAATTATCTTCTCCTGATGACTATCTTCAAGAAGACCAAGAAGAGTTTGAAAGTTTCATTGATAATTTATTAACAAACCCTAATAGTGTATGGAATACTATAAAGTTTAATTAATAAAATCTATTTAAATTGATTTTAAAGGATGTTGGAAAAAGAATAATTTTAAAATTTGAAAGT
>CAZFWW010000097.1:0-4439 GCA_964522645.1 uncultured Mycoplasmatales bacterium | reverse complement strand
CAGCTGGAATGAGTACGTCATTATTAGTATCAAAAATGCAAAAAGCAGCAGAAGCTAGAGGACTTGAAGTGAACATCGAAGCACATGCAAACTCAGATATCAAAAGATTTGATGGAAAAGTTGATGTATGTTTAGTTGGACCACAAATCCGTTATGCGTTAAATCAATTACAAGAAGCATTACCGGGAATTGGTGTTGAAGTTATTGATATGCGTGTTTATGCATTAGGAGATGGTGACGCAGCTCTTGATCAAGCATTAGAACTAATGAAATAGGAGATTATATGAAGGACGAGTTACAAACAGCAGCCTTTCAAATTATTGCAACAGTTGGGGAAGCAAAATCATTATTTGTGGAAGCAATGTATGCAGCTCGTGAACAGGAATTTGAAAAAGCTGAGGAATTAATCACTAAAGGGAAAGAAGTGTACGCAAGTGCTCACCACTTTCACTTTGAGTTGGTGCAAAAAGAAGCCGCAGGTGAAGACTTACCTTTTAGCATCATGTTTATGCATGCGGAAGATCAGTTATTAACAACAGAAGTTGTTCAATTAATGGCTGAAGAAATTGTAATATTAAGAAAAGAAATCAAATAATACAAATTATTTGTATAAGAAATTAACGATAAGAAAACGAAATGATAATATTTAAGATTGAAAAGAGATAATATAAGTTCATATTTTTGAGAAGATTTTTGAAAAGAAGGAGTAGAAATGGATGGTTTTATTAAATGGAGCGAAAAAACACTTGTCCCAGTAGCGGGTAAGATTGGATCGCAAAGACACTTAGTATCAATTAGGGATGCGTTTATCGCAATGATGCCCTTAACACTTGCAGCATCATTAGCAGTATTATTAAACGTATTTTTAAGAGATATTCCAGTTTCAATTGCAAATGCATATGAAGGATTAGCTTGGATGGCTGATATTCCAACTAAAGCAAATTGGATTATTGGAATTAATGGTCAAGTTTGGTGGGCAACAATTGCAATGATGGCACTAGTATTCTCATTTACACTAGCATATAACCTAGGAAAAAATGGGGGGGTAGATGGTTTACCAGCAGGTGTTGTTGGTTTAATGATTTTTGTTGCAACAACTCCACAAATTTGGATGCCAGAAGAAGTTACAGCATTAACTACTGTAGCAGGTGGAGTATTATCAACTCCATACTTAGGAGCAACAGGATTATTTACATCAATGATTTTCGTATTATTTTTCATGGAATTATACGTTATGATTATTAAAGCGAATATCGTAATTAAAATGCCAGATAGTGTACCACCTGCAGTATCAAAAGCATTCGTAGCAGTTATTCCAGGTGTTGTAGCAGTCTATGGTTCTGCAATCGTTACAGATTTATTTACAAAGCTTGTAGAAATGCCAGTTAATGATTGGATTACAGCTACAATTCAAGCACCATTAATGGAGTTATCTCAAGGATACCCAGCAGTATTAATCATTACAATATTAACACAAGTTTTATGGTTCTTTGGATTACACGGAATGAACATCTTAGCGCCAATTTATGAATCATTATGGGGTGTGGCTCAAACAATAAATATCTCTGATACAGCAAATGGGTTAGAACCAACTTATATGTGGGTTCGTGCATCATTTGATGTTTACGCAATGATCGGTGGTAGTGGTATGACAATCGGTTTAATTATCTCAATGTTTGTTTTAGGTAAACGTGAAGATACAAGAGCAATTGCGAAAATTGGTTTAGCACCAGGATTATTTAACATCAATGAGCCAATGGTATTTGGTGTACCAATCGTATTAAATCCAATTTACTTAATTCCATGGGTATTAGTACCATCAATTAACGTAACAATTGGTTATTTTGCAACAGCAATTGGATTTGCAGCACCAGTAATCGCAGGTCCACCATGGGTAACTCCAGGAGTATTATCAGCACTTGTTGCAACAGGTGGTAGTATCGGAGCAGCAATTACTGCAGCAATCTGTTTAGTAGTTGCAATTGTAATCTGGGCACCATTTGTAATCATTGCTGAAAAAACAGCAGAAAAAATGAATCAAGAATAATATTTATGTATATTAACTGATTAAACTCAATAAAAATTAGGGGAAAAAATGAAAGTAAAAAAGAAATTGAATGTATCATGTGAAGAATTCTATGATGTACTATATGAATCGTTAAAATCAGAAATTGAATTAGCAATTGATAAACCGATTAATAAAATATATAAAGGTTTTTCATACGAAAAAGAGCTTGCTACATATGCAAAATATAATCGAACAGCTAAGGTTGAGATTACTGATTTAGAAGAAAATCATAAGTATGCCGCAAAATTTAGTGCTGGAAAGGATATTAATACAATTTCTTTTACAATTACTCCTCATGAAAAAGGATGTGAAATTGAATATGAAGAAGGATACTTTAATGAAAGTGGTCTTCGTCGTACTAATTTTTCAATTGTTAGCTTTCTTTTAACTCCATATAACAAACGTCGTGCGAAGAAAAAATTCAAAGCGATGGAAAATTATATTATTAAGAATAGATAAATGTCAATTAGCATGGCTTTGTGAAAACAAAGTCATGCATTTTTTATGAATAATCATAGTTATTTTTACTGCTATTAAAACCGATTTCAAAAACGGTAAAATTTATTTACAAATACTTTTTGAAAGTGTTATTATATATATGGAAAAACATTTTTAAAGGGAGCAAAAATGGATAAAAAATATGATGTAATAATTGTTGGTGCTGGACCAGCAGGAATCTTTACGGCTTATGAGTTGATGAAGAAGAGTAATAAAAAAGTACTATTAATTGATAAGGGGCGTGATATTTATACACGACGTTGTCCAATTTTAGAAGGTAAAATTGATAAATGTCCACAGCCTAATCGAAAAAAGGACTTTGCAGGTTGTCTACCGGCATGTTCAATTACAGATGGTTTTGGTGGAGCAGGTGCTTATTCTGATGGTAAGTTTAATATAACAACTGAATTTGGTGGCTGGATGACTGATTACCTAGATGATGAACATGTTTTAGCACTAATTAAAGATGTAGATGCAATTAATCTTGAGCATGGAGCACCAAAAACAATTACTGATCCTGCAAGTATGGAAGTGATTGATATTGAAAAACGAGCATATGGTGCAGGGTTGAAATTACTACGTAGTGAGGTTCGTCACTTGGGAACAGAATTAAACCTTGAAATTTTAAAATCAATTTATGAATCAATGAAAGGTAATATTGATTTTATGTTTAAAACGGCAGTAAAAGATTTAATTGTTACGGACAATCATGTGTCGGGAATAATATTAGAAAACGATGAGGAATATACAGCAAATCAAGTAGTATTAGTACCAGGACGTGATGGTTCAAAATGGTTAGGTCAAGTAATGCAAAAGCACGGAATTAAATCATCAGCAAATCAAGTTGATATTGGAGTTCGTGTTGAAACAAGTGATATTGTAATGCAAGAAATTAATAAATATTTATATGAAGGAAAATTTATATTTAATACATCTGTCGGAACAAGAGTTCGTACATTTTGTTCAAACCCATCAGGACATGTAGTGGTTGAGAATCACTCAGGAACGATGTTAGCAAACGGACATGCTTTTAAAGATAAAGAACTTGGAAGTCCAAATACAAACTTTGCCCTATTAGTATCGCATAAATTAAGCGATTATGACCGTCCAAATGAATATGCTCACATGGTATCAAAATTGGCAAATGAGATAACGAATGGCTCAATTATTATCCAAAGTTATGGAGATATAATTAAAGGGCGACGTTCAACGCCAAAGCGAATTAAAGAGTTATTTATTTCACCAACACAAAAAACAGCAATACCAGGAGACTTAGGACTTGTCTTACCATATAATACAATGAAAAGTTTAATTGAAATGATGGAAGCATTAGATAAAATTACCCCAGGAATTGCGAGTGAACATACTGTGTTTTATGGAGTAGAAGCTAAATTCTATTCATCACGTTTTGCAGTAAATAGTCAATTTGAAACAAAAATTAGTGGTCTATTTTTAGGTGGAGATGGTTCAGGAATTACAAGAGGACTTGCACAAGCAGGAGCAAATGGGTTGGCAATTGCTCGTAATATAATGAATAAATAGTTTAATTACACCTAAATATCAACAGGAATAAACAATTAAATATTATTTTGAGTTCTGTATTATACAGAACTCATTTTTCTTTTGATTACAGTAACATATCATTTCTTCTGTATCTTAGGGGGGTTATTAAATGAATTTTTAAAACTCCACAATGATTGTAATATCAAATCATCTTCCAATGTGTTACATGGAACTAGCTATATTTTAATTTTATATTATATGCTTTTCATTTTTGTTATAAGAACATTATAATTCATTTTCTTATAATAAGATACTACTTTTGTATTTCATTTTCTGAAGTATTTAATCACTTATACTTACTTTAGATTGA
>CAZFWW010000096.1:0-4444 GCA_964522645.1 uncultured Mycoplasmatales bacterium | reverse complement strand
AAGATAGTATAATACTATCTTCTCTATCTTAATATTTTCTTAATGATACGAAAATTACTTTTGCAATTGTATGAGCAGTCGTTCCTCTTGATAAGTCATTTACAGGTTTATTTAAACCTTGAATGATTGGACCTACTGATTCGTAATTACCTAAGTATTCTGTCATTTTATACGCAATATTTCCTGCTGTAATATTTGGGAAGATAAAGACATTTGCTTTTCCGCCTACTGGCGAATCTGGTGCTTTTTGCTTTGCTACACGCTCAACATAAGCTGAATCAAATTGAATTTCTCCATCTACACTGTTAATTAATTCTGGGTGTTCTTCAATTAACATCTCATACGCAATACGTGGGCGATCAACTAATTCACCAACCCCACTACCTTTTGTTGAATATGATAATAATGCTACTTTCGGATCAAGTCCCATTTCTTTTGCAGTTTCAATTGTCTGTAATGTTATTTCTTTTAATTGTTCACTTGTCGGTTCAATATTTACCGCACAATCAGCAAATACTAATTTTTCATCATTTTTACGTAATAAGAACATACTAGAAACTATTTTATTATTTGGAGCAGGCTTAATAATTTGAAAAGCCGGCTTTAAAATGTCTGCTGTTGAATAAACTGCTCCTCCTACTAATGCATGAACCTCATCTGCTTCTAGTAATAATGTTGCAAAATAATTTGGTTTTTTCATTAATTCACGTGCTGTTTCTTCATCTAATTTACCTTTTCTTTTTTCTAAAAAGATTTTTAATAAATCCTCACGTGCTGAAAATTCACTTGGTTCAATTACTTTTACCCATTCTTGTATTTCTGCTGCTCTTTCTCCGTATTCTATTGCTATCTTACTATCAATTACTTCTTTACTACCTAATAATACTTTATTTATGTCGGGAGTTAACCCTAATGCTGTGATTACACGGTCTTCTTCACCTTCTGGTAAAACTACGCTTAAATTTTTCCCTTTAATGCGTCTGTGCATATCCACAACACTTTTATCACTCCAAAAATCTAACATATTCCTCCTATTCTAATACCTTAATATTATAACATAAAATAGAATAAATTCCATATATGTAATAATCATTTTTGTTTAACTTACAATGTCTTTTGACAACATTTTATTAAACTTGCCAATTAATTGGTGCTTTATTAACACTCTCAAGACATTTATTTATTTCACTAAAAATTTTCGAACCAAAAAAACCACGATAGGCACTCAATGGTGAAGGGTGAGCTTCTTTGATAATCATATTATTATCTTTAACCAACTCTTCGTATTTTTGGGCTTGTTTTCCTAGTAAAACAAATACTACATCGCCTTTTTGGGCAACTTGTTTAATTATTTGGTTTGTTGTTTCTTGCCATCCATAATCATGGTGACTATTTGCCTTAGAAATTTCAACTGTTAAAACTGTATTTAGTAATAATACACCAGATTTAGCCCAAGTACTTAAATCACCACTGGTTGCAGTAATTCTTAAATCACTCTGTAATTCTTTATACATATTGATTAAACTCTTTGGAAGTTTATCTTCACGGTTTACAGAGAAACTAAGCCCACATGCATCACCTTTAGTCGGATATGGATCCTGTCCTAAAATTACGACTTTAACTTCTGATAATTTTGTTAATTCTAATGCTCTAAATATTTCTGACTTTTTTGGTGCATACTTTTCTTCATCGTAATTTGCAAGTAATTCACTAACTTTATCATTGATTTCAAAGTTGTAATCATTGACTTTCATTTTGCTCCTTACATTCAAAAAAGGAATTAAAATTCCTTTATTCTTTAATTAAATTTTTAACGTTAATTTTATATTTTGTTCCACTGTTCATTGCTGAAACAATTGGCTTAATTGAATAATCAGGAAATGAACAAATATCTTGTTCATCGCATGTTAATTCAGGAATTTTGACATCGTAAAAACCTTGGTTAATTTCTTTTTCCGATAAGTTTTCATCCTGAAGTTTCTTCACTTTTTTCCGATTGATTTCACCACTATCACCTGGATATATATTTTTAACAATTCTAACTAGTGGCACATTATATTGAGGATGATATTTAATCTCCCCTGCTAATAATTGTGTAACTTCATCATGAGATTTTAATAGTTCTTCATAATATAATTCTGACTCTATCGTTAAGTTAGATTTTGCAAGTTTATCATCATTAAACTGAAAGTAATCATTAATTTCTACTGTGAACTCATTTTCTATCGCTTCAACAAATTCTGTTATTTCAGTATATTCAGAAACTTTTTTACCTGAAGATAAATTTAAATTATTATCTAAAGTCATTAACCTAATTCGACTTTGAGTAACATTAAACACACCATAATAGTTTTGGCCTTGATAATTCATAATCAGTAACGACCTATCACTTGCATTCAACTCGGCTTTTTTCGCATCAATTGCATAGCCATAAAATCCAACCAAAAATATAATTACTGCTATTGATATTAAGTATCCTTTTTTCATATTTATCCTTAGTCTAAATCTTCTTCTTCTAAAATATATCCTTCAAATTCATCACCTTTTTTGATGTCGTTGAAATCTTTGAAGCTCATACCACAATCCATACCTTCAACTACTTCTTTCACATCATCTTTGTAACGTTTTAATTGTCCTAAATCTCCATCGTAAATTACAACTCCATCACGAACTAATCGTACTTTACATTCACGTGTAATTTTACCTGATGTTACAATACAACCGGCAACTTTACCGACACCTGTGATTTTAAATACCTCATCAACTCGAGCATATCCAAGAATTTCTTGACGATATTTTTTCTCACGCATCCCTTTCATTGAATCTTCAATTTCTTCAATAATTTTGTAAATAATATTACTTAACATTAAATCAATTTTCTCTTTATCAATTAATTGACGAGCATTTGCATCTGGACGAACATTAAATCCAATTAAAATTGCATTTCCTGCTGTTGCAAGCATAACATCTGATTCGTTAATTGCACCTACACCACGGTGAACAATACGAACTTTTACACCGTTAACTTCAATTTGTTCTAAACTTGCTGATAATGCTTCAACTGAACCTTGAACATCTGCTTTAATTACAACTGGTAATTCTTTAACATCACCTTCAGCAATCATTGCATTTAATTCTTCTAAACTCATTGCATGTTGACGTCCACGATCTTTAAGTGCTTTAAGTTCTGAACGCTTCTCACCAATCATTTGTGCTTCTTTTGCATCTTTCATGATAATAAATTGATCACCAGCTTGTGGTACATCTTTAAGTCCTGTGATTTCTACAGGCATACTTGGTCCAACTTGACGATGGCGTTTTCCATATTCATCTTGCATTACACGAATATTCCCCCATGTATGACCAATTACGATAGCATCACCAACAGTAACTTCACCACCTTGAACTAAAATTGTTGCAACACTTCCGCGTCCTTTATCTAAGTTAGCTTCAATTACTGTTCCAAATCCTTGAGTATTGTATGGTGCTTTATATTCGTGCATTTCTGAAATCACTTCAATATAATCTAGTAATGCATCTATTCCATCACCTTTTAGCGCTGAAACATTAACAAATGGTGTATCTCCACCCCATTCTTCAGCTAAAACTCCAAGTTCTGCTAATTCTGACATTACACGGTCTGGATTTGCTGCTTCTTTATCCATTTTATTTACTGCAACAATTAATGGTGTTTTCGCATCTTTAGCATGTGCGATTGCTTCTTTTGTTTGTGGCATAACTCCATCATCAGCGGCTACTACTAATACTGTAATATCTGTAACATGAGCACCACGTGCACGCATTGCTGTAAAGGCAGCATGTCCTGGAGTATCTAAAAAGGTAATTGCACTGTTTTTATGTTTAACTTGATATGCTCCGATGTGTTGAGTTATTCCTCCACTTTCACGAGCAGTTACATTTGTTTTTCTAATCGTATCTAATAATGTTGTTTTACCATGATCTACGTGACCCATAATTGTTACAATTGCTGGTCTTAAGTCTAACTCTTCTTCAGTGAAAGTCGGAATTAAATTTTCAAATTCAAATTCTTGGTTTGAGTCATCTTCAACAATTTCAACATTATAGTCTGTACACAAGATTTCAGCTGATTCTTTATCAAGTGCTTGATTAATTGTTGCCATAATCCCTAACTCAAATAATTTACTTATTACGTCAATCGCTGGAATAGATATAGCATCTGCAAATTTTGAAACTGTCATATCATCAGTCCATTTAACAACTGTTGTTTCATTTTTAAGTTCTTTTTCACGTTCCACACGCGCTTCTTTTTTCAATTGTGTTTTTGTTTTTTGATCTACACCGCGTAATTGTGCTTCTTTGTTATCAAACATTGCGAAACGATCAAATGATTTTTGATGGCGTTTTTTGTTTCCACCAGTTCCTTTTTTTGTTGTTGGTTTTGTTGTTGTTGGTTCAAGTTCTG
>CAZFWW010000095.1:0-4731 GCA_964522645.1 uncultured Mycoplasmatales bacterium | reverse complement strand
TCAATCTATTTTTAAGGAGAATTATGAATAAAAATTTAATTTTAAGAGCGGATTCTTATAAATATTCGCACCACTTACAATATCCGGATAATGTTACATATATGCACAGTTATTTAGAATCAAGAGCAGATAACGAAATTCAATTTTTCGGATTACAATATTATATTAAAGAGTATTTATTAAAACCAATTACGCAAGATGACATTGAAGAAGCTCAGTTGATCATAGAAGCACATGGTTTAATGTTTGATAAAGAAGGATGGCAGTATATTTTAGACAGACATCAAGGTTATTTACCAATTAGAATTAGAAGTGTAAAGGAAGGAACATTAATTACAGGTCATAACGTATTATTAACAATAGAAAGTACAGATAGTAACGTGCCATGGATTGTAAGTTTTGTTGAAACATTATTAATGAAAGTTTGGTATCCAACGACAGTTTGTACTTTATCTCATAATATTCATAAGATAATCGAAGAAGCGTTTGAACAAACTGCTGATAGTAAAGATAAATTACCGTTCATGTTACATGATTTTGGTTATCGTGGAGCTAGTAGTGAAGAATCAGCAGCAATTGGAGGACTAGCTCATTTAGTCAATTTTATGGGGACAGATACAATTGCAGCAATTATCTGTGCTAAGCAATATTACAATGAAGATATGGCTGGATTTAGTATTCCGGCAAGTGAGCATTCAACAATGACTGCTTGGGGGAAAGAAAATGAAGTTTCAGCGTATCGTAATATGATTAATAAAATTGGTGATAATGATTTATTTGCATGTGTTAGTGATTCATGGGATTTTAAAAATGCTGTTGCTAATATTTGGGGTGAAGAGTTACGCTCTGAAGTCGAAAATATGAATGCTAATTTAGTAATTAGACCTGATAGTGGAGACGCACTGGAAAATATTTCTTATGCTCTTGATACACTAGCAGATAAATTTGGTTATACAACCAATAATAAAGGGTATAAAATTTTAAGGAATGTAGCACTAATTCAAGGTGATGGGGTAAATGAAAAGAGTATTAAAGCTATTATTAAAATGATGATTGATAAAGGCTTTGGAATTGAAAACATTGCTTTTGGTATGGGTGGAGCTTTACTTCAAGGAAATGAAGATTCAAGTCTAAATCGTGATACATATAAATTTGCTATTAAGTGTAGTGCAATTAGAATTAATGAAGAATTAAAAATGGTGTATAAGGATCCAAAGGGTTCATCGTTTAAAAAATCAAAGCAAGGTAAACTAGATTTGGTGAAGACTGAGAGCGGTTATGAAACAATTCAAATCAATGAATTTATTGATGGGAAATATCCTGAAAACTCTGAATTAGTACTAGTTTATGAAAATGGTAAGTTATATAATGAAGTGAGTTTAAATGAAATCAGAAACTAGTTTTATTGATTTACTTCAAAGGCATAAACAATTATTTAATGATAATTTTACTCCACTGATAAATGAAATGATTAAACGAATCCAAGATCATGATATGGATAAAATATATAATCCAACAATATATAACATATATGCAGAACACTTTATTCATTTAAAACAAATTCCTTTTAGTACACAAGAATATTTAGATTATGAGAAAAAATACTTTTGGGATGCACATATGCTTCATGCTCAAAATCGTCATCACTTTTATTCTAAGAAAAATTACGAGGTTACTGATCCTAATTTAATTGATTTAATCGAGGCAATTATTGATATATATGTATCAAATCTTCAATACAATGACACAACAAGTGTGGATAGTATTTTAGATGTATTAAAAACTAAAGGAATATTAGATATAAGTCTTGAAACATATATTAAAAATACTCTGGATGTAATTCATAATTAATAATTAATTTTATATCATAAAATTAAAAACGTTAAGTAGGTAAAACTATTTATCGTTTTTTTTAGTATTTAAATATTTCCAAATGTATGGTAGTCTCTATTATAGAGACCATAAGATAAGTGGAAAATGTTACATTAAATATTGGATAATGAGTTAGAAAGGTTTAAAATTAGGGTGTTAAAATGAAAAATTTAACAGTGATAATCAGTGTATACAATGGGGAAAACCATATTAGCAGGTCACTTGATAGTATTAAAATGGCAAAGGATAGTGAAAAAGTAAAAGTTATTGTAGTAAACGATGGATCAACAGATAATACGTTAAATATACTTGAGAGTTATGAAATGGAAAATTTGAAAATCATTGATTTTAAAGAAAATGTAAGGCCAGGAATCGCCCGTAATTATATGATAGATTTGGTTGATACTGAATATTTTATGGTCTTAGATGCAGATGATGAGTTGAGATATTCAATTTTTTCTGAACTAAAAAACTATGAAAATAAAAAATACGACTTAATTAAATTTAATCATATGTATAATAATTCTGGAGTAATTTCTTTTGATAAACTACCATGTTATGATAATGGTGAATTATATGGTAATGATATAGAAATACTAGCAACAGATAATTTCTATAGTGTTGGTCGTATTTATAATACTGAATTTATAAGAAAAAATGGTATTTTATATTCGGAAAGTATATATTATGAAGACATAAACTTTGTATTGGGTGCATATACAAGAGCAAAAACAGCATTAGTTTTGCCAAACATATTTTTGCAAATTAATATTATGCCAAATTCTGCTACTAGAGAAAAATTTAGAGACGACTTTCATATTATTTCAATAAATAAAGCAATTATCGAATCATTTGAAAATAATAAGTTTGTTAATAAAGAAATTGCCAATAAAGTATGGAATCAATTAGCAAAAAAAGTAATAGTATATTTACAGGATAAATGTCCTGAAGAGTTAAGAGAAGAATCATCATTAAAAGTTTTTAATACTCTGAAAAAATATATTCCGGACAGTGATTTCTCAACAAGTTATTTAATATTAGAAAATAATTTTTCTCAAGAAGATTTAATAAGGGTAGGTGCTGTTAATTCAATTAGTGATATTAAAAATATTGACAAATTTAAAATCCCCTCAAAAGCTTATGGCTTTTTGGTTAATCAAAAAACAATTAATAGAAGGAAAATCCAGAAAATGGTTCAAAAAAAATATAGTATACCTACTAATTATGCATTAGTAAAATTTTTTGAAGAATCATATAAATCTGATAAAAATAAGGAAATAATTTTATTCATGGGATTTGATTATCAATTCAGAGGTAATTCAAAATATAAATTTATTGAGGAATTTTCTAAAGGAAAAGAAGTTTATTTTGTTACTAACGATATCAATGTTCCGGCAGAATATCGAATTAAACCTTATTCTAATGAACACTATTTTTTACTAGCACATGCCAAAAAAGTTTATTTGGAATCATTTGTTGATAAATGGTTTGTAGTTGGTAATAATACAGAAATTATTCAGCTGTGGCATGGTACACCTATAAAAAAAAT
Source organism: uncultured Mycoplasmatales bacterium (assembly GCA_964522645.1). Classification (GTDB taxonomy): domain Bacteria; phylum Bacillota_I; class Bacilli_A; order UBA3375; family UBA3375; genus CAZFWW01. Next base: position 1,310 of record CAZFWW010000095.1, on the reverse strand, counting down.
GTTACTAGATTCCAATGAAAAATATTTTTCAAATAAAAATCTGGGGCATAAGAAAAATAAAATTGAAAACATTCAAAAATTTTCTCAGTTTTGTATTTATAATGTATTTGAAGAAGAAAAATTTCGCTCTGCATTTAATCTGAAAAACAACCAACTTAAAATGACCAAGTGTCCAAGAATTAATTTTTTAAAAGAAAATGTAAAAAATATAGATAAATTCAAAATAAAATATAAGATACCTCAAAATAAAAAAATCATTTCATATGTCCCAACATGGCGTGATTATTCATTTGAAATTGATAAAAAATATGGTCTTTCAGATAAGTTTTTTAGAATGTTACGACAAGAAAATCAAAGTAAAATTTTAAATGATATGTATGATAAATTTATGCAAGAATATGAAATTACACATAACTTGGAAATTTATTTAACATCTAATGTTATAGAACAATTAGAGGATAAAAATGAAATTCCAGACTTAGATGCAATCAAAAATATTTCAGAAGATTATTATGAAGTATTCACTAATGATTTTATAATAAAAACAGGGTATAAAAATGGAGATTACCACGTAATAACTAAACCACATCAATTTACTAATATTAATTTCATAAATGATTTAGTTAATAATACAGTTGAAATAGATACTCAAGAATTAATTTTAATATCCGACATTTGTATAAGTGATTATTCCTCTATAATATTTGATTATTTAGAAATTGATAAAAAAGTTTATTTGCTTTGGGATGATATTGACCTTTTTGAAGAATATCGAGGTTTATATCCAGAAATAAAAAGTGATTTTGAAAATATAATAGCGTATGATGAAGATAATTTATATAGATTAATCTTAAGTGGAGAAATAAGTCAACAAAGCAACAAATATTTAAATACCTTTGAATAATATATTTTTAGTTAAATATGAATTTTGTTTACTGATATTATACCTAAAGTAATTATTGTGTCTTAACTAGATACTTTATATTTTTCACTATGATATACTATTTATGAAAAGAAGGAGATTGGATGAAAAAAAATAATAAAAAAGAAAATTTCTTTGTTAAAAATAAGGTCTTAACAGGAATTTTAGTATTTATATTTATAATGGCAATGGTTTCAACAGGAGAAGAATCCTTAGAAACAAAGGAAAACTCTGATAATAAAACTTCTGAAGTTGCTGATAATGCAACAAAAGAAGAAGAAATTAAAGAAGAGGAAAAACCGAAAGAAGAAATTAAAGAAGAGAAACCAAAAGAAGAAGAAATTAAAGAAGATACAAAAGAAAGTGTTCCGCGTGAATATACATCTGC
>CAZFWW010000094.1:0-4797 GCA_964522645.1 uncultured Mycoplasmatales bacterium | reverse complement strand
ATTATTTCTTGCATCTTATATCACCTCGGGTGCTGTCTGACTTTGTGGGACAGATATATTCATTTTATTTTCCTTATCTACATATGTTTTAATAATCCATGTAAATAATACTGTTAATGTTTTAGTTAAAATCAAATAGATTATTGCTGTTAAAACGTATGATTGAAAGTACAAATAATTTTGACTTGCTGCTCCTTTAGTCATATAGAATAATTCAGTTACTCCAATTACACTTAAAACTGATGAATCTTTTACGTTAACAATCAACTCATTCATTAACGCTGGTATTGTGTTTTTTAACGCTTGTGGTAAAATAATCTTTATCATTGCCACTTTATGTGATAATCCCAGACTAACAGCTGCTTCCATTTGTCCTGAATCAATTGCATTAATTCCCGACCTAATAATTTCCGCAATATATGCAGCAGTATTAAAAGATATTATTAATAACCCGGCAACCAGTGGTGATAAGTTTAATCCAGCATATGCAAGACCATAAAAGAAGACCATTGCTTGCACCATCATTGGCGTACCCCTTACAACATCAACATAAATTTTGGTTAATAAAATTACTGATTTCTTGAAAAATTTCACAAATCCCTTATCGCGGCTAGTCACTTCTATACTACTTATCATTGCGATGATTAGACCAATAATAATTCCGAAAATTGTTCCAAGCGTTGCAAGTAAAAGTGTGTTAAAAATCCCTTCAAGTAATAGAGGATAATAATCCATAATTAATCTAATCATATCATTTATAAAATCCATAATCCTCCTTACTCTGTATCAGATAATGATTTTGCTGATTCCATCCACTCATTACGAGTTGTTGAATCAATTTTAGCAAGTGCTGCATTAATTTGCTCTGTTAAATCTGTATCGGCTTTTCTAACTCCAATTGATGTCGATGTTTGATCTGCACTAACAACTAGTCCATCTGTTAATTCCAATTGAACCAAGTCTGAGTTTTCTTTAATTTGAGCATCTGCTACTTGTTGCTCGGCAATATATCCATCAATTGTTCCAGCTTTTGCAGCTTGCATTAATGATGCATAATCTGGTAATGGACTTTGAGCAGACTCACTAATTTCAATTTGACTTAATAAATCAACTTGGAATGTTCCCATTTGAGCCGTTAAATTTGCTCCTTTTAAATCGGCTAAACTTGTTGCCCCAACAAATGAACTATTTGCCCCAACAATAATTTGTTGTTTTGATTCATCTTCAAAATATGCATCTGTAAAATTAATTTGTTCTTTACGTTCTGCTGTCGGTGACATTCCCGCAATGATTACATCAATATCATTTGATTGTAATGCTGGTATTAAACCATCCCAAGCAATTTTTTTAATTTCTAATTCAACACCCAGTTCATCGGCAATCGCTTGAGCAACCATCACATCATACCCATCTGCATATGAATTATTACCACTAATTTGTATTGCATTTTCACTTCCCTTATCTGCTGTCGTTGTCCAGTTATACGGAGCATAATCCGCTTCCATTCCAACTGTTAATACCCCATCTGCAAGTGGATCGGCATCCGAACTACATCCTGCTAATACTAAAACTAAAACTACTATTATTCCTAATACTTTTTTCATTTCTCCTTCTTTCCAAATATAAATAGAAAAAGCAACCATGGCGGTTGCTTTTTAATTATTAATCTCACGATAAACGTACAGAAAGTCAATAATTAAATAGCACCTCCGTATTTATACGGGAGTGTAACACATCTTATTATGTTACCCCAACAAAATGATTACCAGTCATTTCATTTCGGCTCTAAATTCCTTTTAAGATTAATCGACGTTTTTGGTAAACTCATAATCTTTAATCATAATTTAAAGCACCTCTATTTATATTTGCCTCTAGTTTAACACTTTCTAAAAAGTTTGTCAACTTAATTTTACATTATTTTTACATTATTCTTATATTCACTATTAAATAAGCCATTTTATAAGTCAAGTTCAGTTATAACTTCAACATTTTTTTCTAATAACATCTTCGTTGTTATTCCATTTCCAACTTTTAATTTTCCGGTAAATGAACCATCATAAATTTGACCACAACCACAAGATGGGCTTTTACTCTTCATAATTGCTTTTTTTATCTGATTTTTAACCACAATTTCCTGGACTTTTTTCGCTCCTAAATGAAACTCGTGTGTGTAGTCTTGTCCGGATTTGGTTTGGACTCTACCATTAATTATTTCACATGGATTTCTTGGTGTACTTAACCCTCCCATCTCTTCAGGGCAAATTAAAATCACATCTTCTTGATTTGCTAAAACAAAATCTACAACCTTTTGGTGGTACGAATCATTACCATCATAACGACATTTTTTTCCTACTAAGCAAGCACTTACTAATATCATAACTAACTCCTTTTAAATTTTATACAAGAAAAGCAAGTAAAACTATGTTTACTTGCCATGAATATATATATTTATTTACTGATTATTTTTTAACTTGGTTATAGTAATCTTCCCAAATTTTCTTATAATCTTGTAAGTTTTTATCGTTCATTTTATTTTCCTTCCGTGTATGTTCTACACGAATATATTAAGTTTAAAATCAAATTTATGTGTTTCATAATATGTAAACACAATATTATTATATCATGGATTAATTTATTGTGGTTTTTTTTGATGTTATTCTTAATATTAACTATAATTTTAAATATTTGTTACATTATGATAGATGTTTTGCACATCATCACATTCATTTAACATTGCCAATAATTTTTCAAATGATGTTAAATCATCACCTGCTAACTCAACTTCAACACTGCTTGTCCAAGTAATCTCATCAGTTGCAATATTATCTTCTCCAAGGCTTTTTGCAAGTTCATTTCTTACTGCTAAAAAATCAGAAGGTTCTGTATAAACAGTCACAATTCCGTCTTCAGCTTCGATATCACTTACATCTAAATCGGCCATTAATAATATTTCCATTACTGCATCTTCATCGGTATTACTTAAATCGATTATTCCAACGTGTGAATACATATGACTTACCGCACCACTAACACCAATTTTATTTTCAGTTTTTGTAAAGCAGTTTTTTACTTCGCTAATTGTACGATTTGCGTTATCAGTTAAACAGTCAACCAGAATTGTACTACCATTTGGTCCAAATCCTTCATAACGATTTTCCTTATAATCTTCTCCAGCCCCGCTTGTTACCTTATCAATTGCACGCTTGATAATGTCTGCTGGAACTTGATCTTTTTTAGCTTTTTCAATTAAACGCTTTAAGCTTAAATTTGCTTCTGGATCTGGTCCACCATTTTTCGCACAAATATAAATTTCTTTACTGTGACGGGCATAAATTTTTCCTTTTGCTAGTCCAGTTTTCATCATTGATGCTTTTCTTACTTCAAATGCTCTTCCCATAGTTCTCCTTTTTATCCTTTTATATTTTATCAAAAAAAATCATTTAAATAGATAATTTAATACATCATTTATTGTTGTTACCTTAATAATTTGTAACTCACACTCTTTATTAGTTATATTTCCGACAATTTTCTGAATCCCAACTTGTTTTAATGCTTTAAGATTTTGTTCAACATTTACAGGATAAATTTTTCCGGATAATGATACTTCACCGACAAATATTTCACTCTGAGGAAGCGGACGATTAATCTTTGCTGAAACCAGAGCAATTACAGTTGCCAAATCAAGTAAATTATTATTTCCGGTAATCTGACTTAAATTCTTCACAAAAACATCATCTGTCCGAAAATCCATTTTTGTTTGATTTTCTAAAAGTGCCACAATAATGTTTAAACGAGTATTTTCAAGTCCTTGAGCAATTCGTTTGGGATGACCAAAATCAATTTGATTAATTAATACTTGAATATCTGTTAGAAAAATTCGCTCACCGGCAACTATAATTGAACGGGCATTACCAATTTCAAATTCACTATTAATTATTTCACTTTTACTAATATCCCATGGAATTAAGCCCGATTTAGTCATATTAAAAATACCAATTTCACTAATTGGACCAAAACGGTTCTTAAAATTACGTAAAATGCGACTTTTCTTTGATTCATCACTCTCTAAATACATTACTGTATCAACCATATGTTCAAGTTGTTTGGGACCAGCAATTTCTCCCTCTTTGGTAACATGACCAATAATCAGGGTTGTTACCGCATTAACTTTAGCATGCTTCATTAGTTCCATGGTACAAGCTTTAAGTTGGGCTGGAGTACCTTGAAGTGAATTAACACCTTCTAAATATAACGTTTGAATTGAGTCAATAATTAACATTTCAATTTTCTCTTCATTACATTTTTCAAAAATAAAATCTAAATTATTTGAAGCAAGCATTAATATTTTCTCAGTGTTATTAATTTCCAGACGATTCGCACGAATTTTAATTTGACTTAAAGATTCCTCACCACTCACATAAAGGACACGTTTGGTTTTTGCAATCTCACTGACCATCTGCAGAACAATTGTTGACTTCCCAATTCCTGGTTGTCCACCAATTAATGTAAACGATCCTTGGACAATTCCCCCACCAAACACACGATCAAGTTCACTAATATTTGTGCTAATTCGCTTATCATCAACATGTTCAATACTACTTAATTTTTCAACTTCACCTTGTTGAATAACCATTTTTCGATTAACATTTTCAATTGAAAGTTTAGTCTCTTGTTTTTGCTCAAAAAAAGTATTATACTCTTTACAACTTGGACAAGCACCAAACCATTTTGCACTTTCAAATCCACATTCATTACATACAAAAATTGTTTTTGCCATTATCACTCCTCATAAATTAT
>CAZFWW010000093.1:0-4871 GCA_964522645.1 uncultured Mycoplasmatales bacterium | reverse complement strand
TTACAACAATAAATGGAACCATTAATAATGATAATATCATTCGGTAAATTAGAGTCTTGCCTTTAAACTCAAAACGCGCTAATGCGTAACCTGCCATTGCCGCAAATAAGAGTTGCAAAACCGTCGTTACAATCGACACCAAAAATGAATTGCCAATATACTTACCATATCCTAAACTAAAAATATGGTTAAATGTATCAAAAGAATAATCATTACTCAAAATTCCTTCAAGACTAATGATTAAACTACCATCATCTGACATTGCCATTAAAATCATCCAAAAGAATGGCAAGGAAAATGTTATTGCAATACTAATTAATACTAAATAAATCATTACTTTTTTAATCTTCATAGTAATCAACCCTTGCTTGAATTTTTGTCATAATTGTTGAATAAATCATGATAATGGTAAATAAAATAAATGACATTGCTGTCCCAATTCCCATTTTATAGTAATTCATCGAATTATTATAAATTAACATCATCATACTTTCTGTTGTTCCAGCACCCGGACCACCTCCGGTTAAAATCATTATTTGATCAAATACTTGAAAAGAACTAATTGAAGAAATAATAATTACAAAAAAGATTTTTGGTGCGATAACTGGAATTGTAATTTTAAAAAATTGCTGCACTTTACTTGCTCCATCTAAGTTTGCAGCCTCATACATTGATTGATCAACATCTTGAAGTCCAGCAAGAAGAATAAATGATACATACCCTAAATCCTTCCAAATTGATGTAACAATAATTGCACCCATTGCTGTTTTGGGATTATTCAACCAATCAACGGATGGTAAATTTAAAGCCGTTAACATTTGGTTTAATGCTCCATTTTCAAAGTTGAAAATCCACATCCAAATCATTGACACTGCTACCCATGAGCAAACCACCGGTAAGAAAAAAGTAATTCTCATTGCTAATTTCCCTTTTAGTTTGGCATTAAGTAAAACTGCTAATACTAACCCTAAACTAACAACTGGTACTAAATAAAATATTAAAAATGTTATTGTATTTTTTAGAGCATTATAAAAACTTGCTGACGTTAAAATTTCTTTATAGTTATCAAGTCCAACAAAACTTGGATTACTAATTAAATTCCACTCAGTAAAACTGACTCCAAGACCAACAAATAATGGCAAAATCATAAATAAAAATAAACCAATTAATGTCGGACCAAGAAAGGCAAAAAGTGTTATTTTTCTGGCAATTCCTTTCTCTAACATACCTCCTCCTTAGTGAAAATGTTTCCACACATATATTATAACACATTTGTTTGCACTCTGCAATTAAAAAACTTTTTTAATGGAAATTTTTACTGTTTTACGATTAAATGTTATACTTAAATTAGGAGTTTTATTAAAAGGAGTACAATGAATAAAAAATCAATAAACAATACACGCGATTATAATCGTAAACGGATTATTGAATATATTTTGCAAAATGGAAGCAATATAATGCAAAGCGAAATTAAATCCGCACTTGGACTAGATAATTCAACAATCAAAAGAATTTGTGATACTTTAGTTGATGATGGAATTTTAGTTGATGAAAATATTATTATTAATACTAAAGGTCGTCGCCCGCGTGCATATTCACTAAATCCACAACATAGTAAAATTTTAGTTGTAATTATTGGTACTGATAAGTTTCAACTTTTTAATTTCAATGCCGACTTAACAATTAACGATAATGAAGTTACTCACTATCAACACGAACTTTCATTTGAACAAAAACTGGAATTAATTACTAAAACTGCTCAAAAATACCATGCAAACTACTGCGTTATTGTCACATCTGGGATTATTGATAATACTAATCGAATTTTATTAAACTATGGTCGTTTGAACCAAAAGAATTTTGCAATTGCTGATTATTTTGAACAAAAACTGCAAATTCCTGTATATGCTGAAAACAACATGAATGTTGCAACGATTTATCACTTAAATAAAAACTTAAACCAAGATAAAAACAACACTTTTGCTTTAATTAATTCCCAAAAAGGATTAGGTGCTGGTTTTATTATTAATAATCAACTTTACCGTGGAAAAACCGGTTCTGCTGGTGAAATTGGTCATCAATTTTATCAACCAACTACCTCTCAATGTTATTGTAAACGTAGTGGATGCTTAGAACTTTTTTTATCAACTAATAAATTTAGCGAACATGGAATTAACATTAACTCTGTTACCGAATTTAATCAACTTAAAAACATTAATAATCAACTTTACATTAAACTCGTTACTGAATTTGCAAAAACTGCTGCTCATTTACTACGAAATTTAGAAAATACTATGAACCTGAGCACCGTTTACGTAACAGGGTTAATTTTTGAAATTTTATTACACGAGGAAAATTATCATTTCTTTTCCCAAGAATTACACGAAAATATTATTCAAACACAACTTGAATACATTGAGATTAGTGAACATTTCTTCCAATATGGAGGGGCAATTATTGGACTTAAAAATATTTTTGAGTTAAATTGATAATAAATATTTTTGTGAAAATTTATTAAACAAATAAAAATCAGCCAAAACTGGCTGATTTCCTTATATTAACTTCTTCTTTTTACTCACACAATTTAATTATATAAATATGCTACAACATTAATAATGAAATTAATAATTCTTTTTGTTCACTTGTAAAATCAATACTATTAAGTGCGAAAATTCTTGATTTTGATGAAGCATTTTCATTTAAAATATATTGATTGTTTTCAATTTTATTTTTTTCATATGTAGTTAATTTAAAGTTTTTAATTATTTTTATTAATTCTTGCTTGGTAATCGTATTTTCTTGTTTCATAATTTTATAATGAATCGTCACTTGTCCTTTTTCATTTTTTGTTTCCAAATATTCAGGAGCAAATGATTTATTAAACTTTATCGTAATGTTATAATTATCTGCTAATGATTTTGGATATGAAACTAACAACTTATTTTCCCTTTGAACTTGCTTAATTTGATAACTTGCTATTTCAGTCACAAATTCATATTGACCATTACCACAAACTAAATTTAATTCTAATTCTTTATCAACTACTAGCGGTATAATTGCCCCTGTTTTTTGAAAAACTGGATAGTTAAATTCATCCGTATAATAGTTATATGTTTGATTACCATTAAACATTCGTCCATGTACATCATACCACTCTCCTTGTGGTAAATAGACAACTGTTTTTGCCAAATTAGTTTGTGGACATTTTGGTGTAACTACTGGAGCAATCAATAGTTGCTTAGCAAATAAATATTGATTTTTAAATTGATATACTTGTTCATCTTCTGGATAATCGTAGTATAGTGGTTCGATTAACTGATGCCCTGCTTTTGAACCTTTAATATTCTCACTGTTAATAAAAGCCATTAACTTATGACGAAGCTGCAGATACATTTGTGCTACTTTAAGTGTTATTTCGCTATTCTCCCATGGCTCTTTATCAATGAATAATGTTTTTCCGGAATGAAGTCGCATTATTGGTGAAAACACACCATATTGTAACCAGCGACGATATAATTCTTCATCCCAACTACCTAACATGTGTCCACCAATATCATGACTCCAATAATTATACCCTACATTGGCACTGGTAGCTGTAAATTCCGGTTGAAACGCTAGTGACTCCCAAGTTACATGCGTATCTCCAGAAAATCCAATTGGATAACGATGACTTCCAACTTTAGCAAAGCGGGAAAAAATTGCTGGAATATCATGATTTTTCGCATGATGTAAATAATGACAATGGTTTAACATCCATAAAGGATCTAAATTTTTAATTTTTGATGTATCACCTTGTTGCCAGTCTAGCCACCAAAAATCAACTCCAATTACTTCATTAGGTTCAATAAAATGTTTAAAATAACTATTCATAAACTTTTCATTCGTCACATCAAAGACAATCGGCTTTTCACTACTTACTTCATGATTCAAATCATTTGCAATTAAGTGATAATCACTTTCAAATGCACGAAAACCATCACTCGGATGTAAATTAAGTGCCATTTTTATATTTTTTTTATGAAGCCACTCGATAATACGTTTTGGATCGGAAAATAGTTTCTTGTTCCAGCTAAATCCCGTCCAACCACTTCCATATTTTGCTTCGATGTCAACTAAGTGCCAGTCCATATCAAAGATAAATACTGATAACGGAATCTTGTATTTTTCAAATTTATTTACTAATTCTTTTACTGATTTTTCATCATATTCCCAAAAACGACTCCACCAGTTTCCAAGCATATATTCAGGAATTTTTGGATAATTTCCGGTTAACTTATAGAAATCTTTTAACGCTTTTCGGTATTCATTACCATAACCTAAATAGTATAAATCAATCGTTTCATTTCGCTCTTTTAATGAACCATCTTGATTTAATATTAAACTTGTTGAGTCATCAATAATTCCATATCCATTACGTGAAATAATTCCATCTTCCAGTTGAATACGACCATCTATATCATCAAGAGTACGTGTTGTTCCTTTAAGATTACGCTTATCTTTTTGCCCATAACGCCAAATAGTATCTTGATCAAGAGCTTTTTTCTGTGTTATTTGTAAACCACTACTCGAAAATTGTTGTTTATTGTAACTTATAATTAAATATTCTGTTTCAATTTCAAGTTCATTTTCTGTTTCTGCTAATTTATATTGTTGTTCTCCAAAATTTCTAGTAAGTACAACTTGAGTTGGTTCATCGGTAAACATTCCTAATTCTTGGTATTCAAACCGAATTAACCTTTGGTTTATAATTGTTATTCGGTATTTATCACCCTGAATTATATTTTTCTTACTTACAGGATTATTATATTTAAAATTAAAAATAGTTTCAATATTATACATCAGTACGGGTAAAAACTATCGCTTGATATGGT
>CAZFWW010000092.1:0-4915 GCA_964522645.1 uncultured Mycoplasmatales bacterium | reverse complement strand
ATTGGTTTTAATAATAAAGTTGGTGATTTCATTAATCAGGAGCGAATTGAAAAGAAATTTCGTTTAACATCAGGTGATGAAATCAATGACATGACTGATTTTGTTAATAGTTTAGATAGCAGTTTAATTAAGTGGACTGATGAAATTATTAAGATAATAAAAATGGATTTGGCAATTGATTATGAAGGATATGAATATTACAATCTTGTTAGTCATTTATCTGAAATGATAAATCGAACGAAAAATAACATTGTTTTAAATGGTTATATTGATCAAGAACTAATTGATGTTTATAAAATTGAATTAAAAGTTGCTAATGAAATTATTAATTATTTAGAATTACAAACATCCGTTAAATTTAATAAAATGGAACAACAAATGCTAACAATTAATCTAATTAATGCAAGTAGTGAAATATCCTTTTCAGCAATTAAGGAAAAAAATGCTAAATTAATTAAAGAAATAATTGGCATTATCCGTTATTATTATCAGTCAGAAATAGCAAAAGAAACATTTTATTACAACCGATTTTTAATGCATCTAAAATTCTTGATTTATCGACATGATCATGACCAAATTTTTGTTGATAATATGGATGCAATTTATGAAATAACAATTAAAGAATATCCACGGGCTTATGAATGTTATATGTTAATCGGAAAGTATTTAAGCAAAGAATATGGCTGGGTAATGAGTAAGAGTGAAGCCCTACACTTTATTATTCATATCGCAAAATTAACAAATTAAGGAGTAAAGATGGAAAATAATGAATTAGCTAAAAAATATCTAGAGTTAGTAGGGGGCGAGAGCAATATTAAATCTGTTGCGCACTGTGTTACCCGACTACGTTTTAAATTAAAAGATGAAACAAAAGCAGATGATAAAGCAATCGAAAACTTAGAAGCAACTCAAGGTTTAATTAAAAAAGGTGGACAATATCAAATTGTATTAGGACCTGGTTTTGTCGATAAAATATATGAAGAAGTGATTTCAATAACAAATCTTGTTACGCAAGAAAACGAAACAGAAAGTAAAAATGAAGAAGGATTACTTAACCGTTTTCTTGATTTAATTGCCGGAATTTTCACCCCAATTTTGGGAATTATGGCTGCATCAGGAATGATTAAAGGGTTTAATGTATTATTTAGTGTATTTGGTTTATATGGTATGGATAGTAATACATATATGACACTAGAAGCAATAGGAGATACGTTTTTTCACTTCTTGCCAGTCTTTTTAGGTTACTATGCAATGAAAAAATTTGGAGGTAGCCCAATGATGGGTGCAACCCTTGGGGCGATTTTAATCTATCCATATTTCAATCAACTAGCAGGTACTGAAGCAATGAAAGTTTTATTTGAAGGAACAATATTACAAGTAAATGTGCAAAGTACAATGTTTGGAATACCATTTGTCTTACCAATTGCAGGTTATGCATCATCGGTTATACCAATTATCGTAATTACTTATGTTGCGAGTAAAGTGGAGCGATTAGCCAAGAAAATTACTCCAGACACAATGAAACTATTTTTTGTTCCCCTACTTGTAATTTTAATTTCCTCAATAATTGGGTTATTATTAATTGGACCAATTTTAAGTGTAGCAACATCATTAGTATCAATTTTGTTTAAATCATTATTAGATTATTCAGCAATCGTTTATGGAACAATTTTAGCAGGTACATGGCAACTGCTTGTAATGTTTGGATTACACTGGGCAATTATTCCTTTAGGAATAATGGAAGTTGGGGAGTATATGGCCGGTAATGTTGATAAAATGCAAATTCTTGTTCCGGTAGTTACAGTATCATTCTCTCAAGTTGGTGTATTAATAGCAATTATTTTGAAAACAAGACAATCACAGTTAAAGAAAATTGCAATGCCATCACTTATAACAGCAGTTTTCGGAATTACAGAACCAGCACTTTACGGTATAGTTTTAAAGCGTAAAAAGATTTTTGTGATGACATGTATTACAAGTGCAATTTCTGGTGGACTTTTAATGCTTTTAGGAGCAGGTTCATATAATATGGGTGGTTTAGGAATTTTCGCATTTCCTAGTTATTTAAATCCAGCAGTAACATCATTTGGTGAACAAAGCGATTTTATTAATGTTTTAATTGCGTCAGGGCTAAATACAGTTCTTGCCTTTATTGGTGGTTACATGTTATTTGATGATAAAAGTGATTTAGGTGAAGAAGCTAACATAAGCATTGTAACACCAGTTGCCGGTGAACTTTTAGCAATTGAATCAATTGATGACAAAGTTTTCAGTAGTCAAACTATGGGTGAAACTTTTGCTGTATACCCAGAGGATAACAATATCTATTCACCAGTAAGTGGAGAAATTCTGGCTGTATACCCAACTAAACATGCAATTGGAATTAAGAGTACTGATGGCATAGAAATTTTAATTCATATTGGAATTGATACAGTTGAATTAGAAGGACAAGGATTTGAAGCATTAGTAGAAAAAGGCCAACAAGTTAACCAGGGTGACTTACTTGTAAAAGTTGATGTGAACTTACTTGTTAGTAAAAATTATGACCCAACAGTAATTATGATTGTTTTAGATAAAAAAGATAAAAGCCTAGAATTATGTCAAAATGTTGGAAATACTTTTGGACAAAATGATGAATTTATAAAATTGAAATAACTCTAGTTAGAAAGGATGAGAAATGAATAAAGATTTTTTATGGGGTGGTGCAGTTGCCGCCAATCAATGTGAAGGAGCATATTTACGTGATGGAAAAGGCTTAAGTATTGTCGATGTATTACCAAGTGTAGCAGAAGGTCGATTTGAAGCCCTTTTTAATTTACCTAAAGCGATGGATACAACTTATAGTTTTTACCCATCACATGAATCAATCAATTTCTATGATAATTATGAAGCAGATTTAAAACGACTAGCTGGAATGGGAATGAAAGTTTTTCGAACATCAATTTCATGGCCTCGTATTTTCCCAAATGGATATGAAAATGAACCAAATGAAGCGGGTTTAGAATACTATGAACGTGTTTTTAAACTAGCTCGCGAACTTGGAATGGAACTATTAGTTACGATAAATCACTTTGATACACCACTAGGACTACTAGAACATTGTAATGGTTGGCTTGATAAAAGGGTAATTGAATACTATGTTCGTTATTCAGAAGTAATATTAAATCGTTATAAAGATCTAGTAAAATATTGGATTACCTTCAATGAAATCAACATGATTATGCATATTCCAAGTTTTGGAGGTTGTATGGACTTAACGAATGTTGAAAATCAAGAACTAGCAAAGTATCAAGCAATTCATAATCAACTTGTTGCTAGTGCTAAAGTAGTTAAGTTGGCTCAAAAAATCAATCCTAAAATGCAAATTGGTTGCATGATTGCAGGAGGTGAAACTTATCCAAATACTCCAAATCCCAAAGATGTATTTAAAGCGGATCAAAAGAATAATGAAAACTATTTGTTTATTGATGTTCAGGCTAAAGGAGAATATCCTTATTATTTCCAAGGAAAACTAAATGAACTAGATGTAACCACAAGTGAACTTGAAATTTTAAAAGAAGGTACAGTGGATTTTGTAGCATTTAGCTATTATTCAAGTCGTGTTGCTAGTGCCGATCCACAGGTAAATGAAAAAACGGGTGGAAATATTTTTGCTAGTCTGAAAAATGATTATTTAGAATCTAGTGAATGGGGTTGGCAAATTGATCCATTAGGATTTAGAATTACCATTAATCGCTTATATGACCGCTATAAATTACCACTTTTCGTTGTTGAAAATGGTCTGGGAGCCAACGATGAAATAAATGAAAATGGAGAAATTATTGATGACTATCGTATTGATTATTTGCAAAAACACATTAGTGAAATGAAACAAGCGATAGAAATTGATAATGTGAAAATGATTGGTTATACAACGTGGGGTTGTATTGATTTAGTAAGTGCTAGTACTGGGGAGATGGCAAAACGTTATGGATTTATATATGTTGATCGTGACAATAATGGTCAAGGTACGAATAAACGAATTAACAAAAAGTCTTATGGATGGTATAAAAAAGTAATTGCCACAAATGGTGAAGATTTATCAAATAAATAGCAAAATGGAAAAGGTGTTATCAAAAGAAAATAATTTTATCGTAAAAAACGATGAAAGGAATTAAATGAAAAAATTAATAGCAGTAGCAGTAGTAGCAATACTTATCATGACAGGTTGTGAAACAAAAATGACAATTAAACAGATTGAAATTCCAATGGTAGAAGGTGTTGAGGCAAAATTAGAACCAAGTTTTAGTCCAAGTATTTACGAATATACACTAGATGTTCCAAATGATGTATCACTAATTGAAGTTATTACAAAAGCAAATGATGATGCAGATGAAATTTATATTAATGGTGTCTTAAAGGGAACAGAGTCACCCTTTGATCAGTTATTACAAGAGGATGCAACGGGATTAATGTTGCAAGAAGGACTAAATGAAATAGTCATTAAAGTAAAAAATTCGGAAGATGAAGTTGACTATAAGGTAACAATTAATCGTGAAGATTTGAGTGAGGTACGAGCAAAATTCTTAAACTTATCATATACAAGTGAAGAGTTAGGAATTACGCTTCCATATCGTTTATATGTTCCAGAAAATTATGATGAACAAGCAAATTATCCATTAGTGTTCTTTTTACATGGAGCAGGTGAGCGTGGAGTTGATAATGAATTGCCACTAAGTGCCAATCTTGGTGGAGTAGTTTTCGCAACCGATGAAGTTCAAGCAAGTAATGAAACTTTTGTTCTTGTTCCCCAAGCTCGTGATGGTGATTTGACAACTGGTTTTGGCTTAACACGTGGAGAAAACGGAATTGATTTAAAGAATGCGTATCAACTAAGTGATGATACTAAAGTTGCAAAAGAAATTTTAAGTCAAAT
>CAZFWW010000091.1:0-4957 GCA_964522645.1 uncultured Mycoplasmatales bacterium | reverse complement strand
CATGAATGATTAGCCATTAATCCATCAAGGGCTTTACGTTGACGCTCAGATGATGTTTCCATAAAACGACGTGAAATATTTTTTCCAACACCTTCCCAAATGAAGTTTTTTGTGAATTCCATTGTTGCTGATTGATAACTCATCTCAATTGGCTTGTTATAACCATTCATAATAACATCAACTTCACTTGGTGTTAAGTCAATAAAGGGTTTATTTAAATCTATATCACAGTGTTTACAAGCAGCACTTAGTTGTTGAAAATAATAGGCTTCAGTTCCAAAACCAGCAATCGCAATTGCTCCTTGATTTAAACTTAATTTTTTATTTGGCACAATTAAATCGACATCAGGTGCTTTTAATTCACCAAGCCCACTACATGTTTTACATGCACCAATCGGTGAGTTAAATGAAAATAAGCGTGGTTCTAATTCCGGAACAGTAAATCCACACTTTGGACAAGAATAACTTTGTGAATATATTTCTTGGGTTGTTAAATCATCAACTATTATTCGTTGTTTTCCTAACTCAAGTCCACGTTCAACACTTGTAAGTACACGTGCTGAATCAATTGTTTCATCAATTTTTAAACGATCAACAATTACTTCAATTGTATGTTTTTTATTTTTTTCTAATTTTATTTGTTCAATTTCATCAATCAAGTCATACTTTTCACCATTGATTACAACGCGATTATATCCCTCTTTTAATAAATATTCTAATGTTTTTTGGTGAGTACCTTTTTCTAAATTAACAATTGGAGCAAGTAACTGAATACGCTGGTTTTGATATTTTTCTAAAATTTTGTCACTAATTTCTTTTGGACTTTGCGATTTTATTTCAATATCATGATTAGGACATATTGGGCGACCAATCCTTGCATATAATAATCTTAAATAATCATAAATTTCCGTTATTGTTCCAACTGTTGACCTTGGGTTATTTGAACCTGTTTTCTGGTCAATTGAAATCGCTGGTGCTAATCCTTCAATTGAATCAACATCCGGCTTTTCACTTCCTCCTAAAAACTGTCGAGCATATGAAGAGAGACTTTCAACATAACGTCTTTTACCCTCAGCATAAACTGTATCAAACGCTAAAGTACTTTTACCACTCCCACTTGGTCCTGTAATTACTACAAATTTATCCTTTGGAATTTCTACATCAATGTTTTTTAGGTTGTTTTCACGAGCACCTTTTATAACTATTTTATCCTTTTTCATCCTACTCCTTTTCTTCTTATGATATTATACCATATTATTAAATCCTTCGTTACGACAAGGTTAAAATATCATTGTTTGTCTAATTTTTATCTTTAATTACCTAAATTTTTAAGCATTTAAACAGAAAAGACCTTTGAATGATTATGGATATAAAATTAATTCTTATATTCCCAATTTTTCAAGGTCTAACTACATCTATTATTTTGTTATTTGTGGTATGGAGCATTATTATTAATACTTAATCCACGATAAATTTGTTCCAGTAACATTATTCGGAATAATTGGTGCGGAAATGTCATTTTTGCAAATGATAAACGTAAATTTGCCATTTCTTTTATTTCATCATGAATTCCATAACTACCACCAATTACGAACGTGATTTTAGAGTTTTCATATATTGCAATATCACTTAATTTTTGTGCAAACTCTTCGCTTGTTAATTGCTTTTTATCAATATCTAAAATAATTAAATAAGAATTTGGATCAATTGCTTTTTTCAGTTTAACTGCTTCTTTTTCTAAGACTTGACTAACATTTTGATTTGTTGCCTCATCCTTTAATTCTTTTATTTTGAGTTTTGCATACTTACCAATTCGCTTACTATACTCATCATTTAATTGTCTTAATGCCTTTTCCTTTAAAACACCAAGTACAATTAATTCTATATTGATTTTCCCATTCATTTATTCTCCTAATTCAATTGACACTATTTCTTCCTTAGCAAGAACATATTTATCTACTTGTAACTGCTCATTCCATTTTAAAACATCGTCTTTAGTGTTATTATTCTCACTTAAATGGGCAAAGGCAATTTTCTTTGTTCGCTCTCCGACAATTTCAGCTAAATAATCACTACATTGCTCATTTGACAAGTGTCCCTCATCAGACATGATACGTTGTCTTGTCAAGAAAGGATAACGCTCATTACTAATTAATTGCTCATATTCATAATTACTTTCAATCAAATAAAAATCTGCATTAGCAATTTTATTTAAGTGTTCTTGGCGCAAATAACCTGTATCCGTTAAATGCACTAATTTTTGCTGAGGAGTTTTCATAATAAAACCAATACTGTCAGCAGCATCATGTGAAGTTTTTATCACTTCAAAATCAATTCCTTGATGCGTATAATGTTCATTGATAAACTCTACATCACTAATTTCATGCCCTAAAGCATTGTATGTTTTTTCCCTGGTAATAATTGTTGGTTGATATTTCTTCAAAAATACTTTCAATCCTTTAATATGATCAATATGTTCGTGCGTTACAAAAATAACATCGATCGCTTCTGGATCAATGTTAATTTGCTTTAAGCGTTCAAGGACACATTTATTTGTTATTCCCATGTCAACCATAAATGTTAAATCATTCGCCTGATAAACATAACAATTTCCTGATGAACTTGAAGCTAAACTATGAAGTTTATTAATTAAAATGGTAGTCCTTGTGTAAATGATCCCATTGTTTTTTGTTGCTCTTCATCAATTTGCTTACATGCTTGATTAATTGCACTCACGATCATATCTTGTAACATATCTTTATCTTCAGGATCAATTACTTCTTCTTTAATATCTAGGCTTTTAAGTTGTTTTGAACCATACATTACAACTTCAACCGCTCCTCCACCTGTTGAGATTGTATACTCTTTTTTTTCTAAGTCTTTTTGCGCACCTTCCATTTGTTTTTGTAACTTCTGTGCTTGTTGCATCATTTGTTGAATTTGTCTTTGATTCATTTTTCCTCCTATATTTTAACAACCAACTCAGCTCCAAATTCTTCTTGGGCCTTTTTATAAATATCTTTTTCTTTTAATTCTTTAATTCGATTAATATATTCTGGTCGGTTTGTTAACCATTCATTTACTTCTAACAAGAATATTTTACCTTTTTTACCAGTATATTTGTAAAAAATATTGTTAATTTCGCTTAGTCTTTTTGTATACGATTCAATATAATTAGCATCAATTGTAATTACATAACCAATTTCACTTGCTGCTTGGATCGTTGAATACTCGAAAAATTTTGCTAATCCATATTTACCTGATTCTTCTAAATTAGATTTAATTTCTGGATACATTGTTAATATTTGCTTTTTTGCTGGAACAGTTGCTTGCATTAATACGTCAAGAATAATGTAATTATCTTCGGCTTGCTCAACCACATTTGTATTTTCGTTAACAACTGGTTCTCTCTTTAATTCATTATGCTCTATATTAATTTCAGATTTTGAAGTTAATTCTTCATGTAACCCTTGATTAAATGCTGATACATCTGATTTTATTGGCTCATCATCTGATTTTTGTTCTTCTCCAATTAAAAAATCAATGACATCAGTTGGTCGCTTATCAGCGATCAAATCTTGATTCATTACTGGTGCTTGAGGTTCTTGATTCATTACTGGTTCTTGAGGCTCTTGATTCATTACTGGTTCTTGAGGCTCTTGATTCATTACTGGTTCTTGAGGCTCTTGATTCATTACTGGTTCTTGCATAATCTTCGGATTTGAACTTAATAATTGCTCTCGTTGTGCCTTTAATTTTTCTTGGTGTTTTTCGTATTCAAAAGTTGATTCTGGCTGTTTTTTTGTATCTAAGTTTTTCGGCACTGCTTGGTGAATACCAGTGGTATTCTGTACTTGTTCATTCACACTTTGAGTTTGATGACTCGCCATTTCAATTAAATATACTTCAATTAATAGGCTGTAATTATTTGTAAATTGTAACTTAGCATCTAATTCACTAAATGTCTTTAAATAATATATTAATGCTTTTTTCGGATATCCGCTACTAGGATTTAATAATAAATCACGAATATAGTATTGCATGTCTAAAATAAATTTATTTTCGTCAATTCCTTGGCTTAAAATCACTTGCCAGTAATCAACAATCTGATTTAAATCACCACTCATTATTAGTGATAATAAATGTTCCATTTCATTAGTTCCAACAAGTTGAAGTGAACTATTGACTGCACTAATTGTAATTTCAGTATTATAACTCTTTACTTTTTCAATTATACTTAATGCATCACGCATTGCACCATCAGCTAATTTTGCTATTTTTTCTAGTGCTTCTAATTCATATACAATTTGCTCTTGATCTAATACATAAACTAGTCGTGAAACAATATCACTAACTTCAATTCGTTTAAAATCAAAACGCTGACAGCGTGATAAAACCGTTAATGGTATTTTATAAATTTCAGTAGTTGCTAAAATAAAGATAACATGCTCTGGTGGTTCTTCAAGTGTTTTAAGTAGGGCATTAAATGCTGCTTTACTTAACATGTGAACCTCATCAATAATGTATACTTTATATTTTAAATCCATTGGCATGTAATTCACATTTTCAATGATACGACGAATTTCATCGACCCCATTATTACTTGCAGCATCAATTTCCCAAACATCAGAAATTTCTGCTTTACTATCAAATAAATTACACGCATCACAACTATTATCACTACACGCACAATTTACTTTTCGAGCAAATATTTTCGCAATTGATGTCTTTCCACATCCACGAGGTCCACTAAAAATATAAGCATGACCAATATTATTATTTTTAACTGAATTTTCAAGTGTTTGAATTATGTTCTTTTGACCTACAACATCAGTAAACGATGCTGGTCGATATTTACGATATAAACTTTGATATGACATTTTTCTTTACCTTTCACTTTTAATTAGATACAAAAAAAAGCCAGCATTAAGCTAGGATAAATAATCTTAAGGCTGCT
>CAZFWW010000090.1:0-5082 GCA_964522645.1 uncultured Mycoplasmatales bacterium | reverse complement strand
TATAACACATATAAATTTAATGTCAAGTCTTTGGTTAACTTTTTTTGGTTAACCTCTATCTTCATACTTTGGTGCCCAACCAATTGCAACTGCTCCAGGTCCAACGTGAATTCCAACAACTGGTCCTAATTGGAAGTTTCCAAAGGCACTATCAGGGTTAACAAACTGCTCATTTACAACTTTAAATAGCTTTTTTGCTTCTTTTTCAGCTTGTACGTGGGTTGAAACAATATAATATTCTGCTTCAATATTAGGTACAGTTTTTTCAATTTGATCTAAAATTGTTTTATAACCTTTTTTCACACTTCTAACTTTAGCAAATTCTAAAATTTCTCCTTCTTTAACTTCTAGAATTGGTTTAATTCCAAAAATATTACCGATAGCGGCAATTGTTCCCGAAATTCGTCCCCCATATGCTAAGAAATCTAAAGTATCTACCATTAAATAAATTTTCGCTTCTTTTGAATAAAAACTAATAATATCTTTGATTTTTTCTGGCGATACTTCAGGATTTTTAACTACTTGGTTGGCAATTTCAATTGCTGCAAGTGCTCCTGGTTGAGCTACATTAAGTGAATCATACACCTCAATATTTAAATTCCCGTATTCTTCTTTATACATATCAGCTGCAACCATTGCTCCTTGAACTGTACCTGATAATTTTGAACTAATTGTTAAAACAATTACACGATCATAACCATCTTTTTCGATTGCACTAAATTTCTCAATAAAGTCTTGAGCTGATGGTTGTGATGTTGTTGGAAGATTTTTTTCCTGTTTAATACGTTCAAATACTTCCTTTGTTTGGTTTAAATCATATTGAACTTCACGATATGAAATATTTTCAAAATTTACATAAAGTGGAATTACATAAAATCCATGTTTTTCTATTGCTTCTTTTCCCATGTAAAATGAAGAATCAATTAATATTGCTGTTTTCATATTTCTCCTATTCTTTAATTAATGTGAAACCAAATGAATTTGGTCCAAAGTGAGTTCCCGATACGATATCGGCTTCATCTGTCATAATTGTTTTAACATTATACTTATTAAATAATTCCATTACTGCAGTTGTTAATTTTTCTTCTTCACGAATCGAAGTGTAGTACGCTAATTTTGGTTTATAATTTGTAAGTTCACTTTCTATTTTATTTAATACTGAACGATAACCGCGTCCTTTTGAAGCGATATTTACCTCATTATTTTCTACTTTAACAATAATCTTTAAGTTAATTAGTTTCCCAATGATTAATTGTGAAAAATTAACGCGTCCACTACGTTTTAAGAATGTTAGTGACCCTGGTATTCCATACGTTACAAAACGTTTTGATAATACATCTAATTCATTGTAGATTTGTTCAAAATCAAGTCCATTTTCTAATGATTCAATTGCTTTTTCACAAAGAATTGTTTCAGTCATCCCAACACCGTGTGAATCAATTACTTTAACACGATTTTGAACTTCTTCATCTAACATTGTAATTGCCAAGTGAACATTTTGATTTGTTCCTGATAAGTTAATACTTGGTGTAATTACAATCACGCTTTCAAATTCAGCTAACATTTCATTTAATAATACAATGATTTCACCTGTTGCTGGTTGTGAAGTTTTTGGAACTTCTTTTGTTTCTTCAACATAATCAAAATATTCAGCTAATGTTACTTCTCCACTTTTAATTTCACGATTACTAAAGTTTGTACTTAATATTAACGGCTTAATAAAAGATGCCGTTTTAATTTTATCTGTTAATGATACTGTACTACTCACAATTATTCCTAATTTATTCATTATTCTCCTTATAAAAATCTGTAAATTTATATTTTTTTCCTTCTTTTTCCCAACCAATTATTGAAGAAATGTTAACGTTTTTTCCACTTGCAAAAATTGATTTATCAATTTCTGGGTTGATCATTCGCAGTTGTTTTAATATCTCTTTTATCTCTGATCTTTTTGATGAAGTTTTTCCAGCCGCAACAACACATCCACAATTCATTGCTTGAACTCCGGTGTAATTAATGAAGCGACGAATATCGTCTTCACGAATGTATACCATCGGGCGAATAAGTTCCATTCCTTTGTAATTTGTTGCTTTTAATTTTGGCATCATTGTATTGTATTTTCCACCATATAAAATGTTAATCATTGTTGTTTCAATAAAATCATCAAAATGGTGACCTAACGCAATTTTGTTACACCCAAGACTTTGAGCATAATCATATAATGCTCCACGGCGCATTCTTGCACACATATAACACGGATAATCTTTAGCAATTTTTTCAACTATTTCAAAGATTTTTGTATCAAAAATTTTCACTTCAATTCCTAATTCGGCACATCCTTTTACAAGCATTTGGTGATTTATATCATGAAATCCTGGATTCATTGCAATAAATTCTAATTCATAATCATAAAGTGAATGTTTTTTTAATTCTTGAAGTAGTTTAGCTAATAAATAACTATCTTTTCCTCCTGAAAGGCAAACTGCAATTTTATCTCCATCTTCAATCATTTCGTATTCCTGAATTCCTTTAACAAATTTTGTCCAAAGCGGTTTACGAAACTTTTTGATAATACTTCGTTCAATTTCTTGTAAGGGGCGCACCGGATTTTCGTTTATTTTTAGTTCACAATTTTGCACCTGATTAAGTTTATCCAAATCTAGCATTAAATCACCTCAAATGGATTTGTATCAACTTCTGAGGCAAATGCTGTAACATCATCAAATAAATTTATAAAATCAGATATCACATCATTAAAGATTATTTCAATATTGTGCCCTGGGTCAATGATGTTCATATTCATTGCAAGTGCTGATTGAGCAACATGAAAACCAACATCACCAGTAATTATTACATCACAATTTTTAAGTTTTGCATCTAGTAATAAATCACCACCAGCACCACCAACAATTCCGACTTTACAAATTATTTGTTCACGGTCTCCAACAAGTCGAACATGATCAAGCGAAAATAAATCTTTAATCTTTTCGGCAAAATGCTCTAAAGAAACTGGCTTAATCATCCCAATTCGTCCTAAACCAAAACTCTGATTAATATTATCAATATCAGAAATTTCATAGTAAAAATCATTATGCATTAACCGATTAAAACTACTTAAATTTTCCTCTAAAATAAATGTTGATAATTCTAAAACTTCTTTTTCCGTTTCAGTTTCATCTAATCCACAGATAACTTTTCGTTTTTTAGTTAGTGTATGTTGTTCAATTACATTGCCTTTTTGTCCACATCCACTTAATTTTAAGATTTCTAATGCTTTATCTAATTCTTGTTCTTCAACATCGATTACAACTTTTTTGTACTTTTTAGTTTTTAATGGACGTAAGATTGATAAATTTTTCATGTCTAGAACTTGGGCAAGCCAATCATTCATCCCATTAGAAGAAATATCAACATTGGTGTGCATTGTATATACAGCAATATCATGTTTAATTAATTTGGCTATCATTCGGACTTGTGGATCTTTGTAATTTAAATTTTTTAATGGGTGGAAAATTATTGGGTGGTGGGAAATGATGACATCAGCATCACGTTCGATTGCCTCATCTATCACATCATTTGTAATTTCTAGTGCTGTCATTGCTCGTTTTACTTGCTTTCGAGCATCGCCAAGTAATAGTCCCACATTATCCCAATCCTCTGCTAAATTAACAGGGTAGAAAAACTCAAGGATTTCAATTAGTTTATTCAATTTCATTTTTAACTCCTAAAATTTCACATATTTTTTGGTATTCTTGTTCCATCTTTTCATTTTTATGGCCACTACTTCTAATTTGAATTAATAATTTTTCTAAATACTCTTTTTGGTTTAACCACTTTTCAGTAAATAGTGCTGATTTTTCGGTATCTACTCCAAATAATATTTGTTCATCATCAAGTTTTTGTTGTCCACTTGTTGCAACAATTATTTCATAAATTATCCCGTCATCCTTAATTAAAATATTTTTAGTGATTTTAAATCCATTATTAACTAGAAACTGACGTAATCGTGCTTCATTATTATTGGGTTGTAAAAATAATTTTGCTTGGTGAAATTTTTCTAAATCTTGTTCAATTATTTCTTTTATTAATTTTCCACCCATTCCAGCAATTACTATTCCACCCCAAATTTCATCTTGATTAATTTCTAAGAGTCCATTACTAAGTACATGTTTTGTCTTATCATTTAATCCATAAACTTTAGTGTTTCTAATAGCATTATCTAGTGGACCTTGATTAACTTCAACTATTAATGCCGTTTCAACTTTATTATTTTTTAATAATTCTAGTGGTAAGTAACCATGATCTGAACCAATATCAATGATGTGGGGGCAATCAAAAAGATGATAAATCGCTTCTAATCGTTTATTATTCATGAATGTATAACTCCAATTGTTCTTTATCGGCAAAGGCTTTTAATTTGCGTTTTCCTTTTGTTTCAATCTGACGGATACGCTCTCTTGTTACATCAAATAACTGTCCAACCTCTTCTAATGTTAAAGCTTTAACAATTCCACCCGTCAAATCATTAATCTTACTTAATATTTCAATTTGCTTTTCTGTTAATTCAATGATTTTTTCTAAGTATTTAATATTCGTATCTTTTATTTGCTCAAGAGTTTTTTCAATTTTCTTGATTCTTTCCATACTTTTTTTATCAGTTTTAACACTTAACATTTGATAATCTGTGTATTTTTTACTATATTTTTCATTATTTTGGGCAATTCGTTTAGCATATTTATCTTTTTGCTTGTCTGAAATTTCTGTTGCCTCTTGAATTCGAACTTCAACCTCAGGGCAAGTAATACGATCCATTTCTAAATCTTCTTTAATTGCCTTAATTTCATATAATTTCTTTTCATGAGGTTCAATGTTAAGATCATATAAACCATAACGATAAAGTAATACTTCCCCTTCTTTTTCCGGAATTTCTTCAATAATTTCTAGAAGTTTGCGACGCAACTCAAATTTTTCACTTTCTTGTTCTTGAGTCATGTGCTTATCATCTTCAATAAATGACTCTAAAGAAGAATTATCCTCACCAATTGGCATTTCTAAAGCAATTGGATCTTTGGCAATATCAAA
>CAZFWW010000089.1:0-5242 GCA_964522645.1 uncultured Mycoplasmatales bacterium | reverse complement strand
TTTCACGCATGCATGCACGGGTTCGAATCCCGTACGGGTCACCATTAAATCTTTTTTAAAGATTTGTATACATGGTCACTATTTGACCACCGAATATGACTTGGTAGTGAAATGTCAAAAATCACTACAGTAACATTGAATAAGGTAAAACTCAGAGATTAAATTCTCTGGGTTTTTTGTTGTTTATATAACATTACGTAGACTTTTAATTTAAGGATATTAAAAATATATTTAAATTAGAAATCTTATATAAAGTTAAAAAGGAAGTTATACGAATACATTTTATGCAGATAAAATAAGTAGTTGATAAATATTTTATAGATAAAATTCTAGTTGTAGCTTGAATTAAAACTATAATAAAATAGGAAGAATTAGTTTTTGCTGATTAAAAACAATAGTTAATAAAATAAGGATTGGAAAATGGTATAATGAAATGGGGGAGTTATGAAAAAATTAAATTTAGAAGCAAAAATAATAATAGGGGTAGTATCATTATTTTTGTTAATAGGTGCCATGTTTATAGTTACTAATAATAAAGGTGAATTTAGAAATCTTAAAGAACAGTTATCATTTTACGAATACGATGTTGAAAATAAGATTATTGTAACTAATAATGACATTACCGAATTAACAAAAGAACTTGAAAACCAAAAACAAGTTTATAATGATAAATTAAAAAAATATAATCAAATAATTTATAATGAGCAAATTAAAGTTGATAAAATGAGCCATAATATTGTTGAAGAGGTTAAGTATAAAGAAGAATTAATTAATAATTATTTTACAGAAAAATATAAAGAATTAGATTTCAAAAAATTAACATTTAAAGATGGTAATGAAGATGAAATGGTTGCTCTTGGGAAAATTAATTCAGAACTAACAAAACTAGCTGAAGCAAAATTTGAAGAACTGCAAGTGGAAGAAAAACAAGAATTAATAACAAATTATCAAAAGCAAATTAAAGAATATGAAAAATTAAAGGCAGTTGTTGAAAGTAGAATCGCAAGTGAAAAAGAAAGAGCAGAAGCCGAAAGAATTGCTAAAGAACAAGCACAAAACACAACACCGAGCGGAGGATCGCCACTAAGCGGATCGAATAATAGTACTGTAAATGCTGATGTTAGCAATAACACAAATAATGTAAATAATAATTTTAATAGTGGTAATTCTAATGGATTTGTTACTGCAGAAAAGGTTGATAATGAGCCGAATTATAATGGCAGCTCATTTTATAGTTACGGAAAATGTCCAGAAGAAAATTATCCATATGTATACAATTTTGTTGTAGATAAGTGTTACACAAGAAATGTACCGGCACTTTGTTCACAATCAATTGCAGAAAATATGTTTGAAAAAAGTTATGATGCGCGAGCTTATGGCATAGACAGTGGTCGTGGCTGGGATGTAACGAATTGTGGTGATGGAAGTTGGAATGTTAGATTATTTGATGCATGCTCAGGAACAAATGAAGAATGTGGCATTGCTCCAGAGTGGAGTTAGCCCAATTAAATAAAAACCCGTTTTAAGGACAAACCATAGGAATAGAATTAGAGTATAATTTATTAAAAGAAAATGATATGTAAAAGTGTTGATTAAACAGGAGGAAATATATATGGAGATGTTAAGTTTTACAGAATTCGCAATACAACATCAAAAAAAACACCAAAAATTATTTGATGATGTTGAAGAATTAAAAGCCCAAACAAAAGAATTAAAAGTCCAAACAAAAGAATTAAAAGTCCAAACAAAAGAATTAATAGAGTTAGCTCAGAAGTATGAATTAAACCTTGAAAATAGAGGGGACATCGAGGACTAAATAATTGAGATAAGATACCATTTTAATATGGTACTTTTTTAATGCAAAACTTAAAACTTAATAGAATACAAGCAGAAGATAAAAGATGATAGTACTAAAAATAGTGGTTTATTAATGATATGATAATTAATTGCAAAATACACTAGTAATAATCATTACATTTAAGTGAATTATGATTTTGATATTATAAAAATCATTCTAAAGAAAATGAAATTGTTGAAAAACAAAACAACGGAAAATGATATAATAAAATTGGAGGAGTTATGAAAAAATTAAATTTAGAAGCAAAAATAATAATAGGGGTAGTATCATTATTTTTGTTAATAGGTGCTATGTTTTTAGTTACTAATAATAAGGGTGAGTTTAGTGAATTGAAAACAGAGTTAGCAGTGTATGAGTTTGATGTTGAAAATAAGTTCATTGTAACAGATAATGATATTAAAGAGTTGGAAAAAGAACTTGAAAATCAGAAAAAGGTTTATAATGAAAAACTAGTAAAATATAATCAAATTATTGATACCGAGAAACTGAAAACTGATAAAAAAGAACGTAATGTGGTTGAAGAGGTTAAGTATAAAGAAGAACTAATTAATAATTACTTTACAGAAAAATATAAAGAATTAGATTTCAAAAAATTAACATTTAAAGATGGTAATGAAGATGAAATGGTTGCTCTTGGGAAAATTAATTCAGAACTAACAAAACTAGCTGAAGCAAAATTTGAAGAACTGCAAGTGGAAGAAAAACAAGAATTAATAACAAATTATCAAAAGCAAATTAAAGAATATGAAAAATTAAAGGCAGTTGTTGAAAGTAGAATCGCAAGTGAAAAAGAAAGAGCAGAAGCCGAAAGAATTGCTAAAGAACAAGCACAAAACACAACACCGAGCGGAGGCTCGCAAATGAGCGGAGCGAACAACAGCACTGCAAGTGCTAATGCTAGTAGTAATAATACAAATAATGTAAATACAAGTAATAATACTAGCAGTAATTCAAATAAGCCAGTTACACAACCTCCTAAACAGATTGATTATCAAGCAGTTCATGCTTGTAAGTATTTGGGTGATAGTGGTGCTAATAAGGCAAGAGCCGATGGGAAAGCCAGTGGTCGTGGTTGGAATGTATTTGCAACATACGTTTACGAAGACAATACTCATTGTTGGTCTTTAGAGTTATTTGATGGTTGTTCAGGAACAATTGAAGAATGTGGCATTGCACCACCACGAACATAAAAAATAAATATTAAAGATAAAACATCATTTTTAAAATGATGTTTTTTTTATGTCAAAAGTTAATAAAGGAGTAGATATGAAAGAAAATATTAAGAATAAATCGCCAACTTACGTAAAACATAATTGAAACAATTGGGGTCAATTGACCACAAATAAAATAGGAGAAGAAATATGAAGCAAAAGAGCGGATTAGTTTTAAAGAGTATATTCTTATTTGTCTTATTATTTCCTTACTTGCAACCATTTACCCAAATGAATGCACAAGGATTAGATAAACAAGCAGAATATATTACAATTACAGATGAAACGGAAATTCAAAGATTAAATAAAGAGAATTTTCCAAATTTTAATCATGAAGAAAATTTGCTAAGTGATGGCAAAGATGTTAAAGCAACATTTAATCCAGTATTCCATTATAGTGATGTTGATATATCAAACTACTATCGTGGTAGTGATTTGTGGGGTTCAGTAACGGTCTTTACTTTAGATGGAAAGAAAGTATTTTGTTTAGACCCTTTCATTCCTTTAAATGCGACTGCAAGTAAAGTGACAGAGCAACAAAGTGTATTTAATCGTTTTTCTGAAAAAAAGCAAAAAGATATTAAACATATTTCAGAATATGCTTATAAGCGTTATTATGAAACTAATAACATGGACTATCTTTTCGCAGCCCAAATCTTAATCTATTGGGTGATTGAGCCTACTAAATTTACAACATTTGGTAATACTGCTATTCAATCAGAGATTGATGAATTATATGACTTGTGGAATTCTCATAAGCAATTAATAAGTTTTATGTATGGAGAGGGAGAAGCAAAGAAAACTCATACTCTTACATGGAATGCAACAAAAAACGAGTATGAAATTTATTTAACAGATACGAACAATGTTATGTACAAGTTTAATAGTTATGGGAATAATGGAGATTACAAGATTGAGAAAGTAGCAAATAATAAAATTCGAGTATCAACTAAAAACCATAATGCAAAACCAAGTGGAACAATTACTGAAGATTATGACCCATATGTTGGGGGAGAAACTGCATTCTATCAGGGTGGACAAAATGTAGTTTGTACTGATGGTGACCCACTTTACATGTATATGAACTTTAAGGTAGAGCCTGCACTAGGTAATGGAACATTTACTAAAGTTAGTGAAAATGGTAGTTCTTTAAGTGGTGTAAAGTTTGGTTTATATTCAGATAGTAAAGCAACAAATAAGGTCGCAGAAGCAACGAGTAATAGCAGTGGAAAAGTAAGCTTTAATAGTTTACTTAGCGGAACATATTACTTAAAAGAAATATCGACTAAGCCTGGATATGTTTTAGATACAAAAATATATCCAGTAACGATCGCTTCTGGAAAAACAACAACATGGAACAATATTATTAACAAAATCATTAAAGGTAAAATTGAGTTAACAAAAGTTGAGAATGATAGTGTTGCAATTAATGGTGATAAAGTAAACAACCCACTTAGTGGAGTAAAGTTCGGTATTTATAATAACAATGATAAACTGATTCAAACAATTACAACAAATGATAGTGGTTATGCTAAGAGCAGTGACATCAATTATGGTAAAGACTATTACGTAAAAGAGATTGAAGCACCTAAAGGTTATGTACTAGATGATACGAAACATCAATTTGACATTACAACAAATGGACAATTAGTTAAGATTAATAGTGGAACTGCAATTCAAAACAATATAATTGTCGGAACAGCAAGTTTAAATAAATCAGGTCAGAAATATGATGGTGCATATGAAACACTTTTAAATGTAGAATTTACATTATATGAAGATACAAATTTAGATGGAACATATGAAACAGAAATAAAAAAGTATCATACGGACAATATGGGTCATTTAAAAACAGATAAATTAAAGTATGGTAACTACAAATTAGTTGAAACTAAAGTAGAAGATAATTACTATGCAACTTTTGCAGAAGAATTTAAGATTAGAAATCATGAAGAGAATATCGAATTAAACCAAGGTGATTGGATAATCAATAAAAAAATCTGGAAACGAATTAAGATAATTAAAACTGGAGAAGATTTTACAGACAGTGACAAACAAGTGCCACTTAAAGGGGTCAAATTTGCGTTATATGAAGATTTAAACAATAATGGTAATCTCGAGTGGTATGAAAGTGTCTTTGCTCATTTATGGGACATAGAAACGGATATAGATG
>CAZFWW010000088.1:0-5319 GCA_964522645.1 uncultured Mycoplasmatales bacterium | reverse complement strand
CTGATTTCTGTCATTACTATGCCATTTGAAAAATCAAAAACAATAATTCTCCCACTTGATGCTCCAATATCAACTGCTATATACTTACTCATACTTTATCCTTATACTCATACACCTTTAATAATTCAATACTTTTAGGACTATTATCACTATTTGTTTCCATGATATCTGACATGAAATCCCACCATTTTTGACAAGCAGAACTTTTAGAAATTTTCTCCCATTTTTCTATATTTTGTAACTCTACATATGCAAACAATTCATTTGTATCTTTATCATACCAAATTGTATAATTACTAACTCCTGCCATTTTAAATTGATTTTCCAACTCAATATCTACATTTTCATGGCGCATTTTATACTCAATGTAATCACTTGTAGTCAATTTCATCTTTGTGCAAATTTTCATTACATTGTCCATTTTTATAACGCTCCAAATAATGAAGGTAGCCATAAACTAATTGCTGGTACAAATGTAATTAACAATAAAGTTATAATAACAATTAAATAAAATGGTGCTGCTTGCTTCATTATTTTTTCAACGGGTACACCTGAAACATTACTAGAAACATAAAGCACTGTTCCAACTGGTGGTGTTACGGTACCTACCGCTAAATTAAATACCATTATTACACCAAAATGAATGGAATCAATTCCTACACTAGTTGCAATTGGCAATAAAATTGGAGTAAATATTAAAATTGCGGGAGCCATATCCATAAATGTTCCAACAATTAATAAGATTATATTAATTAATAACAATATTAAAATTGGATTAGTTGTAGTTCCTAAAATCGCATCACTTATTTCCTGGGGAATTCCTGTAAATGATAATACAAATCCCATTACACTTGAAGCACCTACTAAAAACATAATTTGTGCTGACATTACTGCTGTTTCTCCGAGTAATGCTACTAATTTTTTTCGATCAATTGTTCTATATACTACTACCGATAAGATAAATGTATATACAACTGCTACTGCTGCAGCTTCTGTTGCAGTAAAAACACCACCAACAATACCACCAACAATTATAAATACCAAAGCTAAACTCGGTAGAGCATCAATTAAAACTTTAATAAACTGTTTCAATGTTATTCGCTCATCACTTGTTGGATAATTACGCTTTCGGCTAATAATGAAAGCAACAACTCCAACACCTAAAGCCCACAATATCCCAGGAAGCCATCCGGCTAAAAATAGTGCTGAAATACTAGCTCCACCCGCTGCAAGGGAAAATACAATAAATGCTGCGGTTGGGGGAATCAACTGCCCTACAGGAGCCGAAATTGCATTAACTGCTGCGCTGAATTCTGGTTCATAACCTTTTTCTTGTTCCAATGGTGCAAGTGTTCCACCCATTGCCGCTGCTGCTGCAATACCTGAACCTGATAATGATCCAAAAAGAGCATTACCTGCAACGTTTGTTAATGCCAATGATCCTGGTACTCTTCCTAATAATGCTTCTGATAAATTAATTAACCGCTTGGCAATTCCTCCTGTATTCATCATTAGCCCTGAAAGAATAAAAAACGGAACTGCAAGTAAAGTAAAACTATTTACTCCTGTAGCGATTTTTTGTGCACCAACAAATACTGCAAAATCAACGGATAATAAACCAATTATTATAATGCATGAAGCCGTCGCAATTGAAATTGCAATTGGCACACGATAAAATAAAAGTAGGAAAAAAATCAGTGCGAGAACTACTCCAACTATTAAAGTATTCGTTATCATTATCTTAGCTCCTTTCTTATTTCAATTGCCTCTTTCAAGTTCATACACCCATATACTGTGAATAATATTCCTGAAACTGGCAACGATAAATAAACATAAAACATATTAATTCCAAGTGATGGAGAAATTTGAGTACTAGCATTCAACGCTACTTTTATTCCTCCAAATCCTAACACTAATAACGCAAAGGTTATTACAATAATTTCAATTACAATTTTATTAGTATTTTTAGCTTTTTCATTTAGTTTGTCTGTAAATAAAGTTACTGCCATAACTCGATTCAATCCATGAGCTAGTGCCGCTCCAATCGCTGTCAACCATATCAGTTGAAAACGTAATATTTCATCTGTCCATCCTGATGGATTATTAAAAACGTAACGGGTAATTACTTGCCATATTGCCTCTAAAACCATAATTGCTAATAATAATCCACATAATGTAATTAATATTCGATTAATTTTCTGACGCATTTTTACCTCCTGATTCTACTGAAATAATTTTATTATAAATTTCCGTGTATACATCACCCTTTTTCATATATGCTTGGTGCATTGGTAATACTTTTTCTTTAAATGGCTCTTGATTAACCTCAAAAAATTCTACACCTGCTTTTTCGGCTTCAACTTTTGCTTCTTTTAACATTTTCATATTCAGTTCACGATAATATAAATTATTTTCCCAAAGTGCTGTTTCTAAATCTTCAACTTGTTCTTTTGTTAATTCTTCATATGTCTTTGTTGAAATAATATATATATCTGGTACCATTTGGTGTCGCGTATAAGAATAACTATTAGCAACATCCATGTGACGATTGACAGTAAGCGCAAGTTCATTATTTTCAGCCCCATCAATTACCCCTTGTTGAAGTGCAGTATATGTTTCACTTGATGACATTGGAACAGGAGATGCTCCAAGTAAGCTAACCATTTCTTTACTTGTTGCTGACTCCATAACTCTTATTTTCATTCCTTTTAAGTCTTCTGGAATTTTAATTGGATCACCTTGCGCAGAATAAAAATTTCGAGCACCCGATGGATACCAACCAACCATTATATAACCTTGGTCGTATGTTAATTCATTAATTTGGTTAACAATATCCGTTTTAATCATCGCACTATACAAATCTTCTTCACTAAAAAACATAAATGGTAGTGAAAACACACCATATACATCATTGAATGCATCAAGAGATGATGCTCCAACCTTTGCCATATCTAATACTCCAGCTTGAACCAACTCGATTGTATCTCGCTCTGAACCTAGTACTCCACTATCATAAATTGTCATATCAATTGTTTCGGTTTTACCTTCAAGAAGGGTTTCAATTTGAGATATTGCTGCCCCACTTTCAGAAGAACCTGTAATTCCATGTGCCATTCTTATTGTTATTTTTTCTGTTCCATCTTGACTATTACAACCTGATAAAATTAATATTAAGATTGATATTAAACTAAACAACGATAATTTCTTTTTCATGTTATTTCTCCTTATCTTTTAAATATAAATAATATTCATTTAAAGCAATTACTGTCAGTGATTGACCATATGCAATTGGTGTAATTACAATATTTTTATAATGTTCAACATCCATTCCAATCCCGGTTCCACCTGATACATTTTTAACTGTTCCATCTGCTTCAATATATGAAAGCAATGTTGATATTCCCTTAGTACAAGCTCCAATATATTTGCTTTCCGATAAAATACCCAATCGAATCCCTTTTAAGATTCCTGCTAAAATTGCTGCACTTCCTGAAGCTTCTAAATATGATGTTTTATCATTTAAAACAGTATGCCACATCCCATTTTCACTTTGTAACGTTAGTAACTTATCTACTTGATTTATATATATTTCCAAGCAATATTTTCGTAAAAAATCTTCATCCTTTGACATTTCTAAAAAGTCAATTATCCCATATGTAAACCAAGCATTTCCACGACACCAATATACTTCACCAAAGTGATTGTTATTATTAAAACTATAGCCATGGTAGAATAACTTATCAACCGGATTAAATAAATATTTAATATGTTGTAAAACTTGATATTTAGCAATTTCTACATATTCCTTATTTTTTGTTTTCTGACCATATTTATTTAAAAATAATACTGTCATGAAAATTGTATCTATCCATATTTCACTTTCATTTAATATTAAACCCGTTCCAGTTACATCACTTGTTACATGCTGAAAACAATTCTCTTTTGTCTTCGGCAATGTATTTACTAAGAAATCCGCCCATTCTTCACATAATTTTTCGATTCTTTCATCTTCATTCGCAAAATCCATTAGCGTTAACATTGGAGCAGTTGTATTTACATTTTTTGGTGGTAATCCTGCTTCAATTCGCTTAGTATACCATTCTTGAAAAAAATTTTCATATTTGGGATTAGATTTGAAGTTTTCATATTGTTGAAAACCATACAATCCTACTCCTTGCGGCCAATCCCAAATATCAATTCCAAAATCACGCGGATATAAACCAACTTTTAACTCTTCAGCACTCATGTTTTCTTTATCTAGATTTGATACTTCCAAATTCATCAACTTACTAATAACCAATTCGATTTTTTCTTCTAGTAATTTTTTATTCATCATAACTCCCATATTTTTGTAAATGCTTACTCTTATTTTAACTAAATATTTAAAATTAGACAATGTCCTAGTTTTTTAAATTGTATCGATTTTTTAAATTTTGGTTGACACTTGCAATATTTTTTTGTTATTATTTATTTAAGAAGGAGTTGGAGGGTGGTTATTATGATTACTACAATATCTATTAATAAACATGAAACGATTGAATATAATCAACTATTTGATCCTAAATACGAAATTGGTGTCCGACTTCAAGACAAAGAAATTGCTTTTCCAGAACACTACCATGACTATATAGAAATTGTTTGTCAACTTGATGGTACTAGTACACAAATTATTGCAGGTAAAAGCATTGAACTCAATAAAAATGAATTAATTATCATTAATCCATGTCAATCACATCAAAATTTAGCAACATCAACCAATGTACTAAATTTAATAATATCTGAAAAATTTCTCACAAACTTAATTATCGAAGGAGCATTTGATGACGACATTATTGCTCTTAAAAGTGACTTGACCGATAATGTACACAAGACTAAATATTTAATTGATAAACATACTACTGCAATTTTACAAGAATTATTTTACAATTATAAAAATCCTAATAATATGTATTATTTACTTCAAAAATCTCTTTTAACCTGCTTCTTAATTGATTTTTGGAATAAAACCAAATTTTCAGTTGTTCCACAAAAGTCTGATGACCATGACTTGATTTCCTACATAAAGAATAATATTACTACTGCCTCATTGAATGAATATGCACATTTATGCAACTATTCACCTTCATTACTATCTCAAAAAATTAAAAGCGAATATAATATTACTTTTATTGAAATTTTACAAGAAATGCGTTTAAAACAAGCAATTAATCTTATTATTAGTTCAAATAAAAGTATTGAGTCAATTGTTAATGAAGTTGGATATACCAATCGCACACACTTTTATACTCTTTTTAAAAGTAAATTTAACCAAACTCCAAA
>CAZFWW010000087.1:0-5320 GCA_964522645.1 uncultured Mycoplasmatales bacterium | reverse complement strand
ATCATGGGCAGACATAACAAAAATATATTGTTATTATCTTCTTTCATCCAGACTTTACTGTCGGTTTTGGAATTTCACCAAATCAGCTTACGCTCGTGGACTATTACCACCGGTCGAGAATTTCACTCTGCCCTGAAGATATACAATGTAATTGTAACATAATTTAGTTAGTGATTTAAAAAATTTATTAAATCACCAATTACTTTTTCATTTTCTTTTTCAAAGAATATATCATGTCGCATTTTCGGATATATTTTTACACGCTTTGGATTATAATTTTTCAAATCTCGTCCAAACATTGAAATTGGATCATCAGAACCAAACATAAATAAATAATCATTAGACTTTAGTTGGGCAACAGATATTGGATCTTCCGCTTTTTTTAAGTACTTTAGTACTGATAAATAATAATAATTTGTTAACTTGTAATTATAATATTGGAATTTCTCAAATTTTTCAAACTCGTCCTTATTTGAATTAATCCAGTTACTAGTTTTATATTTAATTCTTGCATACATTCGATACTGCATAAAAAAGTATCTATTCAATCTCTTATTTATTGCTTTTCGTCCTTTGATTTTCATTATCAATCTCACAATCTCAATCTCAACATTAATTTGGGGAATTGTTTTTGTTAAAGGACTAGTTAAAATAACTTTTTCAAAATTAACTTGTCGATGTTGAATTACATTTTTAATTATTACACACCCAAAGCAATGACCTACAATATTTTGCTTTAATGTTGGATATTTTAATTTTAGTTCATGGTGAATTTCGATAATTGAACTCACTAAATCTGAAGACCTTTTAATGTCTAACACTTGATTTTCCTTTTCAATTGAATAATCTATTTTTACGACAATATAATCACTTTCAAATAGTCGTTTTGTTAATTCTTGATATCTACTACTTTTTTCTTGAATTCCTGCTACAATTATTACAATTCCTTTAGGATTTTCTGGAATTGTCAATTGATATTCTCGTATTTTTTCCATTTTTTCTCCCATAGAATGTCATTATCTTATACTTATATTATATCATTATTTTGTAAATTGCTTGACTCTTATGATTTAATTATAAATATCTCGCTTTTAATCCTTGGTTTAATCTTTATTATCAAAACTCTTTGTATAATTTTTTCCATTTATCTGATAACTATATTCATAATGAGAAGGAGTTTGGGTTTTATCGTTTGGATATGTAATAATCGCCGTAAATTCTGTCACTTTTTTCCCAGATTTTAATGCTTCACGAATCTGTTCTTCCATTTTTGCTTGCATTCCATGACGATTTAAATTACTATTTTGCGGTGTAATATTATATGCGTTACTTACTCCACCTAGGCTATCAGCAATAATATGTCCTTGATCTAAATTTGATTTTTCTGTTCCCTTGACATTTGCCTCATCATTACAATAACGCCCTGAAGACTTTACATCCTCTTTTTTATCATTTTGAATAATCAATTCTGGTGCATAAACTTCTACTAATTGTCCATATTTATTCGTTGCTGCGTAATACTCGCGGTCTCCAGCTCCAATATTTACAACTATATTTGCTTCTCGCTCTCCACTTAAATTACATACTGCAACATCTTTAGTTTGCAGACCACTATCAGAAAACACATCAGTTTTTATATCCGAACTAGAACTTTCATCATCATTAAATAATTCTGTTAATACATCTTTACCTGTATTAAGTATATTGACACTTGTATCAAATTCCTCAGCTGAGCATCCTGATAGAAGTGTCACCATCATTATTAAAATTAGTACTTTATTTTTCATCTCTTTCTCCTTAAAAATTAAAAGGGAATTACTCCCCTTTTAATCTATCCATATTAATAATTTTCCCAAATACTTATTCACACGTTTAAACTGGCTATATATTAGCACAAACAACCATGACCATACAACTAAAAATGCGATATAAAAAAATGTTTCTACTTTTGGATCCACAGGCACAAAATAAATATTTAATAGAAATACGAATGGTACTATCACACTAATTCTTCGAGCTTTTTTCAATAAAATTATTTTTAAATTACGTTCTTCAAATTTATTTTTAATTAAAAAGTAGATACTATATATTAAAGTATATATTGAAATTACATTAAGAACAAGGTAATAACGCATATAATTGGTTTTCTCATACACCCCTAATAAGTTATCAGAAAATGCTTTAACATATATTACAATCATCATAATATAGAATAATTTTACTATTATTTCATTAATATTCATTTTAATTTTATGCATTTTACTCCTCTATTTCTTTTTTAATTTTTTAAAATGCTCACGTGCTTTTTGCGGATTTCGCTTGATTTTTTTTAATTCATTTAACCTTACATAATACTTATCCATCTTCAATTTCGTTTTATCACGGTTAACCTTTGAATTACGAAAATCACTAATTCCAATTAATTTAGGACCTGCCTCTTGGTTTTCAACAATTATTCCCTTAAACTTAAAATCACTGTAGCGTGTATTTAGTTTATCGTATTCAAATAAAACCCATTTTTCTTTACATGCTTTTTTAGCTGCATCACGTAATTTACGACTCTTAGTTTCATAAACAATTTTATTATCATAATCAATAATATCTGCTTCCATTTTAATATTTTTAAGCGTTATTACTTGATTAGTTCGATAATTTTCACTTAAAATATTTTTAGCTTGTAAATATTCTAAAGCCATCTGTTCAGCAACATCCCCTTCTTTTTCCATTCGATTTATTGATCGTTCAAAGACTTGATAAGATTTATCAAAACCAAAAATTTCAACAAATTTAGGATCCATCGCTTCAACTATTGTTTTACGATACTTTTTGATATATGGCTTTTTTTTCCCTGGATTTTTCACTATTTTCTGTTCCATTTTATAACTCTCCATTTTTTATTGCCTGATATTCATTATCAACTTCAATCGTTGTGTGGTTAATATCATATTTTTCTAGTTCAACTTTAATCTGCTCTTTTAAATCCATCAATTCAATTAATGTTGTATCATTTGTAACTACAACATGCATTGACATAATATAATCTTCTCCATCTAATGTCCAAATGTGTAAGTCATGGCAATCAACAACCTGATCAAAACTATTGATTACCTCCTCAATTTGGCTTAAATCAATGTTCTCTGGAACTGATTGCATGACAATTGCAAAAATTTCTTTTAATTGTTTAATTACTGATAAAATCATAATAACTGCAACTATTATTGATAAAATTGCATCAATTGCAACTATATTAAATACCATCATAATAATCGAAGCCACAAAAATTGCAGCCCAATTATATACATCAACTTTTAAATTTGTTTTTAGTGAACGATGCACCGGCGAATTACTATTTCCTAGCTGACGAACTCCTATCATATTAACAATCATCCCAATTATTCCGACAAGTAGTAAAATATCCATTTTAATAATTTGTGGATTAACTAGACGATCAATTGCATTTTCAATTATTAACAAACTACCTAACATTAAAATTACCGTGTTTACAATGGCACCGATTAAACTAAAACGACGATAACCATAAGTGTAACGTTCACTTCTTCCTTTCAAGGAAAAACGTTCAATAAAAATTGTACTTAGTAAAATTATACTATCACCAAAATCATGAATTGCATTGGAATATAACGCAATACTATTCGTATAGATTGCTAAAATCAATTCAAAAATTGCAAATCCTAGATTTAAATACAGTGTATACTTAATTAATTTTGTGTCAAAAAACGTGAAGTGGTCATGTGAGTGGTCGTAATTATGTGATTCTTTTTGCGTATTCATTTATTTAGCAATAAAAAGGATTTGCTAAAATCCTTTTATTTTTTGCGACGGCGAGAATTCCCGCGTCCACGCTTAAAATTGTTTTCTTCATTGTTGTTACGAGAGCGACCACCACTTCGACGAGAACGATCATCACGACGAGAACGTCCTCCACGAGAGCGACCATCATTACCTCTTCCTGAGTCACGACGTTCGCGTTCACGTTTTTCTTCACGTAATTTTGCTTCTTCTTGTATTTTGTTAAATGATAATTCTGGGTATAACTGTTGTAATAAATACGGTACCAGTAAATACTCTGATGTTTCAGCAAGTAACATTGCGCTCATATTTTGGAATGTATCATCAACTTCAGCTGTTGTTACTTCTGATTGAATTTTTTCAAAATATTGATGTTGTAATTTTTCAATTACTTGTTTATATGTTGGGCGTTCCATCTCTGTTATGTCACACTTTAAACGCTTTGGATAAGTACGGAATTCTTTTTTATAAACTGCTGGTGTTACAAGTGTAATTGCATCACCTTTTTCACTATTTCCACGTCCCGTACGACCAATACGGTGAATATAATATTCAATATCTTGTGGCAATTCGTAATTAATAACTAATTCAATTCCATCAATATCAATTCCACGAGCAACAACATCAGTTGCTACTAAAATATCAAATTTTCCTTCTCTAAATTGCTCAATTGTTTTTGTACGTTGCTTTTGAACAATATCACCGTGAATTTTGTTAGCTCGATATCTTTTATCTTTTAAGAAGTCATATAATTCATCACAATCACGCTTCGTTTGTGTAAATACAATAACTTTTTGTTTTCCACCAAGTAAAAGTAAATTGTCTAATACTTCATTTTTTAATTTTTTCTTAACAACAATAAATCTTTGGCGAACTTTATCAACTGTAAGTGATTTTGCATCTACTTTAATGTGTACTGGATCTTCTAAATATGTATCACAGATTTTTTTAATTTCCTTTGGTAGTGTTGCTGAAAATAATAATGTTTGTTTATATTTTGGCATTGCTTTTGTGATGTCTTCAACATCTTCAATGAATCCCATGTTTAACATTTCATCAACCTCATCTAACACAAAGTACTTGATATTATTTAATTTTAATTTACGACGTTTTAGTAAATCTAAACAACGTCCTGGTGTTGCAGCAACAATGTGCGGCTTATTTTTTAATAGTTTCATTTGGCGGTCAATTGGTTCTCCACCATATACAGAGATTGTTCTTACATTCATATATTTACCAATTTTATCAATCTCGTTACAAATTTGAATGGCAAGTTCTCTTGTTGGTGCCAAGATAATTGCTTGTAAATCATCAGACTCTAAATCTAATTGTTCTAGTATTGGAATAACAAAAGCTGCTGTTTTTCCAGTTCCTGTCTGAGCTTGACCTAATACATCACGATTTGAGATTGCATGTGGAATTGCTTCAGCTTGAATTTCTGTGAAGTTTGTAAATTCCATCTCCTCTAATGCCGTGATTATTTCCGGTCTAATATTTAATTCATTAAGTT
>CAZFWW010000086.1:0-5396 GCA_964522645.1 uncultured Mycoplasmatales bacterium | reverse complement strand
AAGTCTGGATGAAAGAAGATAATAACAATATATTTTTGTTATGTCTGCCCATGATCTATCATGGGTATTTTTTTTGAAGATATAAAAAAGGAGGTATAATGACAAACCGTCAAATCATTGAAACAGCTTTATTCACAACAATTGCTGTTGTTTTAACATTTATTAGTATTCCGGCACCAATTCCAGCAATGGCAGCAATCGGATTAAAAATAGATTTATCACCAATTTTTATATTATTATTATTTTATCGTCAAGGAACGAAAGCAGGTTTCATATCACTATTTATTACGATGTTTTTTAATGCAATGGTTAAACCAACACCTGTTTATATTGGACAAATTGCGTATTCTCTAGCCTTACTATCTTTTTATTATTCTTCAAAAAAAGGTAGTAATTTCAAGTTGGCAGTAATTGCAACAATTATCATAATGACTGTTTTTAATTATGTAGCGATTAATCCAATTTATACATATGCATTTTCTAGTTCATTACCCGCACCGTATTTTGAATGGATTTTATCGCTTGAATATTTTAAATTAGTGTTTTCAATTTTCCCGCTGTTTAATTTAATGCAATGGGGAATTAATGGATTATTAATAAACTTTATTGTCAATAAAAGTGAAGTAAAATAATTATAATGACTAAACCTGAAAAGAGTCTTGTAATTAAAATTATATTTAACCTTGTTATATGCTCAGCATTTGCTGGGCATTTTTTTTTAATGTAAAATTAATGTAAGTATGTTATAATTGTTATTAACAACAGGGAGGAAAATGAGAAAAAAGGAAAAGATTATCAAGTTTTTAGAACAAGAAAAATATTCAAATGCTTTTGTTTTCTCACAAATTGATGAAGACAAAACAACGCTTTATCCATTCTTTGATGCTGACGATAATGTTATTGCATGTTATACAACAATGGGCATTTATAGTCATTTTGTTGCATCAGCAGTTTTTTCTGATTACAAAAAAGTTGCAGATAAATACTCAGAATTACATGAGAAAAATGAGATTGATGGATCAATTACCGGAAAAGAAGAGTGGATTATCAAGTTTATGGAGTATGTACCACATAAAATTAAAATAACAAAAACAGAAATATTAGCGATGGAAGAACAAAATTTAGTTGCAAATAATAACCTAAAAATAAAGAAACTTCAACCCGAAAATTATGAAAGCTATAATAAATTAATGAAATCAGCTTTTGATATGGAATATAGTGATGAAAAGTTGGAGGAAAGAAAAGATAAAACACTAGTAATTACTGAAGGAGCAGAAGTTGTATCTACTGCAACTTACACAAGTCCTCAAAGTGCTTCAATGATTGTTTCAGTTGCAACCAAAAAAAGTCATCGTAATAAAGGATACGCTCAATCCGTGTTGTCACAAATGTGTAAAATAATCCTTGAACAAAATGCAAAACCAGTGTTATTTACGGATAATCCAAATGCGAAAAAATTGTATTTAAAGTTAGGTTTTACCTATCAAGGAAAATACATTATGGGTAAGTTGGAAAAATAAAACATTTAAAAAAACCGGCATGTCCAAACTGTAATTTATTATGTAAGAATAAAAATATAATGAAGTTAAACAGTGGTGATATGATGAGTACAAAATGTCAAAAATGCAAGCGTAAATACTTTATTTATGTTGTAAATTCTGCGGATTATTATACATTTATGGATTATTATTTATTTCACAGAAGTGTGCTATCAAAAATTGAAGAATAGAAAACTATTACAAAAATGTTGACAATGTGTTGGCATTTTGTTATTATAAAATTATGGGAACGGTCCCAAAAGGAGAGTGGAGTTATGGAAGAAAGTAAATTATTAATTGAATACATTGGTGGTGAAGAAAATGTAAGCATGTTATCACATTGTATGACTAGGTTAAGATTTATCTTAAAAGATGATAGTAAAGCAGATATTATGAAAATAGAATCACTAAAGATGGTAAAAGGAACATTTACTCAAGCCGGGCAATTTCAAGTTGTAATTGGTAACGATGTATCAAACATATATAAAGAAATTGTTGAAAATACAACGATTAATGCATCTTCAAAGGAAGAGGTAAAAACAGTTGCAACTAAGAAAATGAATGTATTTCAGCAAGTAGCAATGTTTTTAGCAGAAATTTTTGCACCAATTATTCCGGCAATTATTGTAGGTGGTTTAATTTTAGGTTTTAGAAATGTCATGGAAATTCCAATGGGGATTTTTGGTGGAGAATCATTAATTGCTACGCATCAATTCTGGTCAGGTGTTCATAGTTTTTTGTGGTTGATTGGTGAAGCAATCTTTCATTTTTTACCAGTTCATGTTGTTTGGAGTTCATACAAGCGTATGGGTGGAACACCAGTTTTAGGAATTGTAATTGGGATTACTCTTGTATCGCCTCAACTTGTTAATGCGTATGCAGTAAATTCAATTATAGCTGAAGGAAGTGCACTTTCAACATGGGATTTTGGATTTACGCAAAT
The DNA here is from genome assembly GCA_964522645.1 of uncultured Mycoplasmatales bacterium. GTDB lineage: Bacteria > Bacillota_I > Bacilli_A > UBA3375 > UBA3375 > CAZFWW01. The sequence goes on along the minus strand of CAZFWW010000086.1, from coordinate 2,915 downwards.
TCAAATGATTGGGTATCAAGCACAAGTTATTCCAGCATTATTAGTAGGTTTATTTGGTGGAAAGTTGGAAACACTTTTATTAAAATATATTCCAAGTTACATTCAAATGATTGTTGTTCCATTTATCGTATTAATTACAACAGTCGTCCTTGCTCATGCAATAATTGGTCCGTTTGGTTGGTGGCTTGGAACACTAGTTGCAACTTTTGTAATTTGGTTATTTTCAACTTTTGGTGCATTTGGAGGCTTCATTTTTGGTTTTTTCTATGCTCCACTTGTGATTACGGGACTGCACCATACAACAAATGCAATTGATATGCAAATTATTGCTGAAACTGGTACAACATTTTTGTGGCCATTAATTGCTTTTTCAAATATTGCTCAAGGAAGTGCAGTTTTAGCAATGGTATTTATTAAACGTGATGCCAGTAGTCGTGAATTGTCAATTCCAGCAACAATATCAGCATATTTAGGAGTTACTGAACCGGCAATGTTTGGGATTAATTTAAAGTATAGTTATCCATTTTTATGTGCAATGATTGGTAGTGCAGTTGCAGGTGCATATTCAATTTTAACAGATGTCCAATCAGTTAGTATTGGTGTTGGCGGATATCCTGGGATTTTAAGTAGTCGTCCGGAAAGTATTTTTAACTTCTTTATTGCAAGTGGTATTGCAACAATAATTCCATTTGTTTTAACGATGATAGTAGCCAAAAAAAGAAGTTAGGAGTGATATTGGATGAAAGAGTTAGGTTATTTTGTATATCAAATATACCCAAAGAGTTTTCTTGACACAACCGGAAATGGAATTGGTGATTTAAATGGAATTCGAAAAAAACTTACATATATAGCCGATTTAGGATTTGATTATGTTTGGCTAACTCCAATTTACGTATCTCCACAAAATGATAATGGATATGATGTTGCAGATTATTATCGGATTGACTCGCTATTTGGTAGTGAAGCAGAATTTGATTTATTAGTAAAAGAAGCGGAAGCATTAGGTTTGAAAATCATGATGGATATTGTTTTTAATCATACATCAGATCAACATGAATGGTTTAAACGAGCGTTAAAAGGAGAAGAAAAGTACATTGATTATTATATTTGGCGGAAGAAGCCAACAACATGGGCAAGTAAGTTTGGTGGGAGTGCATGGGAATATATAGAGCGTTTAGATAAATATTATTTACATCTATTTGACAAAACACAGCCAGATTTAAATTGGGAGAATCCAGCAGTGCGTCAAGAATTATATGATATTGTTAATTATTGGATAAAGCGTGGAGTTAAGGGATTTCGTTTTGATGTAATTAATCTAATATCAAAAAAATATCCTCTGAAAAATGGTGAAGAAGATGGTCGATACGAATATACAGATGGACCACGTGTACATGAGTTTTTAAAAAAACTCCGTAAAAATACGTTTGCTAATGATTCAGAGATATTAACAGTGGGAGAAATGAGTAGTACTTCAATTCAGCAATGTATAAAATATGCTCAAAGTGACCGGACAGAATTAGATAGTGTATTTCACTTTCAACATTTAAAAACCGATTATCAAAATGGGTATAAATGGAGTACGGATTTCTTTGATTTTAAAGCTTTATGCCAAACATTAATCCAATGGCAACTTGCTATGCAGCGTGAAAATGTCGTTGATACACTATTTTGGTCGTGTCATGATCAACCACGGATAGCTAGTAGGTTTAATATCGCTCCAACTAAAGATAAACAAATAAAAAAAGTAAAATCGCTTGCAATGATGATGTATTTAATGCGTGGGATTAGTTATATTTATCAAGGAGAAGAAATTGGAATGGAAAACTATGAGTATAGTTCATTCGATGAAATAGTAGATGTAGAAGCTAAAAATTATTATATTAATAATAATCAGCAAAATAAAGAAAAAAAATTAAGAGCATTAACTCAAAAGTCTCGTGACAATGCTCGTACCCCAATGCAATGGACTGAAAAGGGTGGGTTTACCCTGGGTAAACCATGGATTAAAACAAATCCGAAAACCAAAATGTTAAATGTCAAAAATCAACTTGAAGATAAAAACTCAATCTTAAAATTCTATCACAATTTAATAAATTTAAAGAAAAACGATAGCGTATTAAGAGAGGGAATAATTGAATTTGAAAATCATGAAAACCTTTTTATGTATACAAGACTATATGAACAAAGACAATATAGAATTATCACAAATATGTGGGATGAAAAAATCACGATTTCGTGTAATAATATTCAAAGAATTATAATTAATAATGGGTGTGAAATAAATAATGGTGACTTAATAATAAATGAATTTAGTTCCATCTTATATGAAATTAAATAAAAAAGAAAATTATTACAGTAAAATGAAATTATATAAAAAATTATTTAACAACTTTAAACAAATAAAACTTAAAACAATTTATAGTTTTTGTTTGTTTAAAGTTGTTTTTTTATGTGAAAAAAACCAATGTTATATAGAAAAACATTCGAAAAAAAAGTTATAAATAATTACTAAAATTGATTGGAACACAAAAATGAACACGTACACTAATTCATTAAATTAATTATAAAAAGTTATATTGATACAAAAAACACTTGGTGTAAAATTAATGTAAAATAATTTTTAATTATATTAATTGCGTAAATAAAAGTTTTTTATAAGTGAAAATGGAATTTTATATAACTTTTTTATATGAAAGCACTTTCTAGGGTCGTCGATAAACATGTGGAAAAGTAAAAAAATTAATACCTTTGGCCATGTGCATAAATTGTTTACAAAAAAAATATAGTGGTAAAATTAAAATTGAGTAATTATATTCAAAAGTGAGATTGAAAAAATAATATGAATATTTTTACAAAGTAGTTTAATGAAAGAGAGGACTTGTGAAAGGAAAAATTAATAATATATTACTTTT
>CAZFWW010000085.1:0-5475 GCA_964522645.1 uncultured Mycoplasmatales bacterium | reverse complement strand
AATTATCCTCACCAATTGGCATTTCTAAAGCAATTGGATCTTTGGCAATATCAAATATATGCTCAATTTCTTCAACAGTCATTACTGGATCAAACTGCTTTCCAATTTGCTCATATGTTGGCTCTTGTCCTAAACTTTGAGTTAATTCACGCTGAACTTTCGTTACCTTATTAATTGTTTCAACCATATGTACCGGAATTCGGATAATTTTTGATTTATCTGCAATTGCACGTGTAATCCCTTGTCGAACCCACCAAGTTGCATAAGTTGAAAATTTAAATCCTGTTTCATAGTCATATTTTAAAATTGCTTTTTCTAAACCTAACATTCCTTCCATTACTAAGTCAATTAAGTCCATTCCACGATTAATATACTTTTTAGCGACTGATACTACTAAACGCTTATTTGATAATGATAATAGTTCTCGAGCATCTTCGTATTTTTCAACTTCAAAGAATGTTAATTCTTCACCTGCATTTTTCTTCGCGTGGGTTTCGGCAATGATTTGTCCAAGTTCCATTTCTTTTTCTTTTGAAAGTAGCGGGTAATCATTTATTGTTGATAAGAAGTTTTTCACTTCATCTGTTTCTTGTTTTTTCCCAACACCCTTTAGAATTGAATCAATTGAATAGTTAATTTCTTCTTCAACAAGTTCAATTTTAACATCTTGTAATTCTGAAATTTCATTTCTTAATTCTTCACTTGAATAATCAATATCAACATTTTTAGAATTCAAATAGTTTTCAACACGGGCAAAAGCCATCTTATTATAATTTGGTCCTAACTCTGAGGCAAGTGTTACATCTAATGTAATATCGGCAATAATATTACTATTTTTACGGGCAACATCAAGTAAATATGTTGATACTTTTTCAATGGCTTTTTCCTCATCAACATCAAATTTACTTCTAACAACAACTTCTTCTTCATTTTCTGATGTTTCATTAATTTCTTCTTTTTTGGTATCAACTTTATTTTCATCATAGTTTTCTAACAAATTAATTACATCAATTTTCTTGGCATTTTTCGGAACAATTATTTCTTTTTGTTTACAAAGTTCTTTTAGTTCCGCCACCTTCATTGTTTTAAAATCAATTGGTTGTGAACCAATTAATGCATTTTCACCATTATCATCTAGTAATTCTTCAACAAGTAATTTGACTAGTTCTGGCTTTTTAATCTGTCCCTTAATTTGAATATCATTTTCCGCAGCTAGTTCACGTAATTGTGTTACTTTTAAGTTACTTAATTCTTCCTTAGTCTTTATGTTATTCACTTCTTACTCCTTTTTTTAAAATATATATTTCCAATTGCAAGTGATTTTTTACCAGTTTTCAAAAAATCTGGTACTTTATCAAAATTAAATTTATTTATATCTTCTTTTCTAATTTTTTCCAATTCCTCAATTAGTTCAGTATCATTTCCAACAAAATCAGTAATATCAATGTAATCATAAGCATCATAGTATTTATAATAATTTTTCAAGATTGTAAATATTTCTTCATATGAATATGTTTCCGAGCCATTTTTATCAAATATTGTCAATCCACGATTAACCGCCAAATTCACTTCTTCAAAATTTGCTTTACTCATAAGTGCATACTTAATAATTGTAACGTTAGAAGTTGGTACTTTAATGTTACTTTTATTTTGTTTTTTTACTTTTACGGTCGGCTTATGCTCAATTTTATTTGTCTTTTGGTGTTCAATCATTTCATTGATTTTCGCTTGATCCACATTTGTAATCTGACTTACTAACTGTGCTATATTTAACCGCTTTGCTTCTTCTAAAGTATCAACAAATTTTAAAGCTTGTGATGTAAACTTTGAAATTTCATCAATATCATTTAAATTGTATTGACTTCGTAACATTTCAATTCGATACTGAAAATAATTTTTTCGACGTTTCATTACAACTTGAGCTTGCTCAACAGAAGCAGCATTTATTAACTCATCAATATCCTTAAATTTTCCAAAGCTAATAACTTTGATTTGAGTGAAACTTGCTGCTAATAATTTTTCGGCTGCTTCAAACGTTGCACTCTGTCCGGCATTATCCTGATCTAATAAAAATGTGATTGTCTTGTATTTGTATTTACGAATCAACTCAATATGTTCTTTCGTAAAAGCTGTTCCCATTAATGCAACAACATTTTTGATTTTGAGCCTATGTAGGGAAATAACATCGAAAAAACCTTCAACAATAATTAGCTCATCACTATTAATTTTTTTCGCATTATTTAAATTATATAGAATGTTTTTTTTGGAAAAGACACTATCTTCACGTGAATTTAAATATTTGGGATTACCTTCGCCAAGTGTTCTTCCACTAAAACCAACAACACGCTCAAGGTCATCAAAAATTGGTATCATTAAACGGTTATAAAATTGATCTTTGTTATTGAAGCGCTTGGCAATCAGTGCAGGTGGGATATTTGTTTCAGTTTCTAAATATGTAATTAACTTTTCTGATTCATTTGGAGCAAACCCAAAACCAAAATACTGGATGATATCATCATCTAAATTTCGACTTGCCAAATAATTACGAGCCGGTGCTCCAATTTGATTCAGACGCATTACAACTTGATAATATTTTAAAACCTCTGCATTCAACTGATGTTCTTCTGTCAGTTTAATCTCTGTCTGTTGAAGTTTAATTCCAATTTCTGAAGCTAATACACGAAGGGCTTCTTTAAAAGTGACATTTCTCGTTTTTTGGTAATAACTTATTACATTTCCCCCTTCATTACATGCAAAGCATTTTGAATACTTTTTATCACGGTTTACAGTGTATGATGGTTTGGTATCTTCATGAAAAGGACAAAGCCCAACATAATTATTACCCTTCTTAATTAATTCCATATCACGGCCAACAAATTCAACAATATCAACTTGGTCAATAATTTGATCGATGATTGAATGATTATCCATTTAAAAGTGCTTCCAATTCTTCAACTGATACTACCTTATCTTCATCAATTTCGACCTTTTCCCAAGTTGGTTCTTCGTATTTTCCTTTCATCTTCAGATTATGAATCCGCTCTTTTTGACTACGAATAAATTGAAGTGCTTCCTTAACATCTTTTATGTTATTTTCTTGCCATAAGCGTAAATTACGATTTGCAAATTCTTGATTAAATGCATGATATAAATTTGTCTTGATTGTATAATCAATTATCAAGTTCACCAAGCACTTAGGATGACGTTGCTCGAATATCGTTTCAAAAATAAATAGTTTATCTTTATTTGTCATTGTGATATTCCAACTTGCAAAAATCTCATGTGGGGCTGCTACATTAAAAAACTCAATGGCATCACTTTCTGAATTTATTGCAAACGATTGATTATGGATTGTTAATTGATTTTTATTAATTAGATTTAATGTTATTGCTTTAAAGTATTCAAATTTAAATTGCTTATCAACTATTACCTGCTCTTCAATAGTTTTAACTTGAGCATCTGTAAAGTAAAATACATCATGAAGTTGGCTTAAGAGTTCATTTTCATGCGAATTTTCCGCTTTTACAAGCTCTACTGCAATTTCAACACCCTTACTATTTGCAACTACATCATAATTTATTATTCCATTTGCTTTAAATTTATTTAAAATCAACTTAATATCACCAATTGTATAATTAAAATAATCACAAAAAGGTTTTAGCATCAAAGATGATTTCTGGTTTTGATCTTTCAACATTAAATAGATAAAGTATTCTGATTTATTAAATTGTTGATAATCAACATTTGTTTTTGTATCCCCTGTAACAGTTAGTTCAACCATTTTATATATCCCTCTTTTCTAACTTCCGGAAAATATCAATTAAATCGGCATTCAATTCTAATCGCTTTGCTGTTTTTAATACATTTGTCGTCATTTGGTTAATTATTGTTTCCAACTCTTCCTTATCATGAAAATCAACATATGTTTTTTTATTATTTTCTCGGTCTTTTCCAATCATTTTTCCAATTTTATCTGCTTCACCGTACAAATCTAAATAATCATCACGAATTTGAAATGCAATGCCAAATTCATATGCTATTTGTTTTAAACTTTTTATTTTCTCACCTTCACCCAAAACAATTGCACCTGCAACAAGGGCAAGTTCAATTAATCTAGCTGTTTTTTGATAATGGATTTCCTTCAATTCAACTTCTGTTAGCTCACTATTATGTTCATTTAAAATATCCATCACTTGTCCATTTATCATTCCTTGATCAATCCCAATTGCATCAACTACATAATTAATAAGCATCACTTTTTGTTCGGCACCAAGTGGTGCTTTTAACATTTGCCCAAAACTGTGAGTCAATAAGGCATCACCAGCCAAAATGGCCATATCTTCACCAAATACAACATGATTTGTCGGTTTTCCACGACGCAAATCATCATTATCAAGTGCAGGTAAATCATCATGAATAAGTGAATATACATGAATCATTTCAAGACCCATCGCAATTGGATAATAATCTTCTATTTGGTCAACATTACCCTTTATATAATGCAAAAAAATCAACGGCCTAATCATTTTACCATTGCTGATTAACGAATATGCCATTGCTTCTTTGATTTTTTCATTTGCGTTATATTGTTCAATTTGTTGTTGTACATAAGTTGTAAATTCTGATTTCAACTTCATATTATCACCTATTATTCCATTTCAAAATTTGTTTGTGAAAATGTATTAAACATTTCTTCAACAACTGACCATGATTCATCATCAGTTTCTGGAATTTCAATTAAATTTCCAATTGTTCCGTCTTCTAACTCTTCATATTTATAAGCTAAGACATTATAATCGTCTTCAATTGTTTCAACATCATCAAATTCATTTACAAGTGCAAGTAGCACATAGTTTTCTCCACGATCTTCAAATGTAAATAAGACTTCGGCTAAACTTTCATTGTTTTCCTCATCTAAAATTGTAATATATTTATCATTTGTTTCCATATTTCTCCTTAATTATAATCTAAATAGTCTTGTAAAATAATACGAGCTGCAACTGCATCCGAAAATTCTTTAATTTCTGCTTCAGTCTTTTTTTGTTCGCGCATTAATTCCTCAGCTCTTTTAGTTGAATAGGTCTCATCAACATGTTTAATTGGTAGTCCAATTTGCTCTAATTCTTTAGAAAATGCTTCAACCACTTCGGCTTGAGCATTTTTTTGTCCATTCAAACTAAATGGCATTCCCAAAACAATTAATTCAACACTATTTTCTTGACATATTTTTTTGATTTCACCGATTACATCTACTGTCTCTTTTTGCCATATCACTTTATGTTCACGGGCAATGATTTTTAAGGGATCAGTCAGTGCAATCCCAATTTTACTTGCCCCATAATCAATTCCTATAAATCTACTCATCTAAAAAATTATTTAACATTTCACGAATCAAATCATTACGATCAATTGATTTAATAATTGTTCTGGCATTATTATGACGTGGAATATATGATGGATCACCTGATACAAGGT
>CAZFWW010000084.1:0-5510 GCA_964522645.1 uncultured Mycoplasmatales bacterium | reverse complement strand
CATCTTCTTCTCCTTTATTAATATATTTACAATTTTATTATACTACAATTTATTTGGTGTTTTTGATTTTATCCACAATTGGCTTAGCAATTTCCAAGCAAATTTCGGTTGTTTTTGCTTCAACCATTACTCTTATTAGCATTTCCGTTCCACTTGCACGAACTAAAATTCGACCTTCATCACCTAATTCTGCTTCTTTTTGCGCAATTAAATCCCATAATGATTGATCATTTAACACTACATCTTTATCTTCAACTATGATGTTAATTAATTCTTGAGGAAATTTTTGCATTTCCGTTTTTAATTTCGGTAACTGCGTTTTATCTTGAGCAAAGATTTTTGATAGATATACTGCAGTTAAAATCCCATCACCTGTTGGTAATAAATCAGGTAAGATAATGTGTCCTGATTGCTCTCCCCCAACACTTGCCTTTTTTTCATCAATTCGTTCCATTACAAAACGATCACCAACTGCTGTTTCTGAAAATTCAACATCTAACTCTTGTAAAGCAGCCTTAAACCCTAAGTTCGCCATTACTGTTCCTACCGAAATATTATTTGCTAACTTTCCTTCTGCCTTTAATTTTTTCGTTATTAAATAGATAATGTAATCTCCATCTAACACTGAACCATCTTGATCTACTAAAATAATTCTATCACCATCACCATCAAAAGCAAATCCATAATTTAATTCATTACTTTTTACTAATTCTGCTAATTTTTCTGGATGAGTTGAACCAACCCCTTCATTAATATTTACGCCATTTGGAGCTGTTGCCATTGTCTTAACATTTGCACCTAAACGCTTAAATACTTCAGGAGCAATTTCATAACTTGCACCATTTGCACCGTCAACACCAATATTTACTCCAGATAAGTCAACACCAATACTAACTAGGTATGCAATATATTTTTCTTTTGCTGTTTCGTTAAATGTTACTTTTCCTAAATTTGAACCAAATTCGTAATCATTCTCATCAATTGCATCTTCAATTTTTGCTGATAATTCTTCTGATAATTTTTTTCCGTTTGCTCCGAAAAACTTAATTCCATTGTCATAATATGGATTATGTGATGCGGAAATCATGATTCCGGCAATATATTTTTTCTCAGTTAAAACCATATATGAAATTACCGGTGTTGTTACTACACCAAAAGTTTCAACATTTACACCTCCTGCTGTTAAACCGGCAATTAATGCTTGTTCTATTGGATCTGAAGATCCACGTGGGTCTTTGGCAATACATACTACTGGTTCATCAGTTTCTGCTTTAAAGACCTTTGCTGCTGCCATTGCTATTTTTAATGTTAAATCAATTGTTAATTTATCATTAAACTTTCCTCTAATTCCATCTGTTCCGAAATATCTTCCCATTTTACTTCTCCTCTATTTCTATTGCTATTGTATCACTGCTTAAAGTAATATCATATTTTTCTCCATCGTTTACTTGATAATTCATTTGATAATTACCAACCTCTTTTATATTTGAAGCATCAATTGTTACTTTAATATCCTCTGCTTCTAGTGCTTCTACTTCTTTTTTCCGACCAACAACCGTTACATTTACGATTGGATTTTCTTTAACTTTAAATCCTGTTCTTAAATTTTCAATTTCAACCTCAATGTCTTTTAGGGTTCGAGAAATCCCTGATTCGGTCTTAATTTTAATTTCTGTTGGTGTATCTTTAACTACAAATACTCCTGACTCTAACACAGGGGAAATTTGGACTAACGATGTTTCTTCATTAAATGTTGCTTTATTAATATCAAATGCAACACTTGTAAGTTTCTCGATTTTACTCTTCTCACCATATACTTTTACCATAATCTGGTTAACTTTTGTACAATCTTTTTCCGTTTTCTCGCAAATTGCTTGGATGTACTGATTATCATCATTATTGTAATTAAATTGAATTGGTAGACTAATACTTCCTTTAGTATAACTTTGCTCAACGATAATTGAACTTGGGTTTATTCCAACTCCCGTAACTACCTCTCCTTGCCTATCATATGGCACTAATGATATTGATAATGAAGTTGTATTTTCTTGATTGTTGCTTTCCGGTAATTGATTTAAATCAATTTGACCACGGACACTTACAACATTTGCAACGTCATTCGTCCCACCTGTTATCTGAACAACCTTTTGTTTTAAATCGGGTTGTTCTAGAATGATTCCATCCATTCGGTTATTACCATTAATGTATCCAATATCAACACTACGATTTTCGGTTGTTTTATTTTGAATAACGATTTCAAAACTACTTGTTGCAGGAGTAATCTGGACATTTGCTGTATTATTAAATTCAACTAAATTACTATTAATTGTATACGAGCCACTTGCCTTGTAACTAAGGGGTAAAGTTGCCACTAAATTATCTTTAGAATTTAATGTTGATTGTACATTGTTTTCTGAACCAGAGACGTTAATATTAATACTTTGAGGCACACCAGAAATTACATATTTATCCGTATCATATTTTACTGTTAGTGGTACTCCTTCAATATATTCAGTATCTCCAAAATAGTTTTTCCAAATTGGATTACCAATTTGATTTACTGTTATAAACATAAAAATAGCAATTGCAACTGCTGTTATCTTAAGACCATTATCATTTTCAAGAATTGATTTAATGATGTTATGTTCACTTTCCGTTAGTTTTCTAATCCACTTCATTTTTCCTCCTTACATCATTTTTTCAGTTAGCATTTCTTTTAGAAAATCACGTTCTAAATGATTGTATAAGTGATTTTTATATGCCACTGATACTTTACCTGTTTCTTCAGAAACTATAATTGTTAATGCATCTGTATCTTTTGAAATTGTTAAGGCAGCACGGTGACGTGTTCCCATCTGTTTTCCAATACTAATATCTAAAGAAATTGGGTAATATGTTGATGCATAAGCAATTCTTCCATCATGAATAATTACTGCACCATCATGAAGCACAGTATCTTTTTGAAAAATTGTTTTTAATAGATACTTTGAAAATTCACCATCAATTTTAACCGCTTTTTCTGTGTACTTTGATAATGATGACGTTCGTTCAAGTGTAATTAATGCTCCTGTTTTCACATCAGCCATTTCATATACTGCTTCTATAAGTTCGTCAATAAAACTTTGACTTTCACCAGCTGAATAGAAAAAACCAAATGATCCTAATTTTTCTAAAGAATCTTTAATTTCTTGGTGAAATAAAATTACGATAATTACTAGACCCCAAGAATAAATATTTGAGATGATTGTATGGAGTGTATTTAATTCTAGAACTGATGATATCATGTATAGAAAACCAATTATAAAAATGGCGTTAATTACCATTGTATGTTTTTCTGAACGTACTAATAATTTTAATGTAAAATATATAACTAATGAAACCAGTAATATATCTAGTAGGTTTTGGATTGTTTGTCCAATAAATATTTGATAATCCATTTTCCCCCTTTTATCTAATGTAATTATAACATAACTATTATTGATTAATTAATAAATATTTTTGTAGTTAACCTAAGATTTTAATGTTATTTTATAAGTTTTAGTAATCCATCATAACATTTTCAATCTATTTTTTTAAAATATGTTAAAATTAAGGTAACAAACAAGGAGGAAATATGGCTAAGTATACAAAAATTAACAAAGATACTTGTATCGCATGTGGAGCATGTTCTGCTGAGGCACCTGATGTTTATGCAGAAGAAGCAAGCGGTATTGCTTATTCAATTTTAGATGACAACAAAGGAATTACACCTGTTGATGAAGATTTAATTGAAGATATTGAATTTGCTGTTGAAGGTTGTCCAACTGAATCAGTATTAGTTCAAGATACTCCATTTGCTTAATTCTTAAGTACCATAAATGGAAAATACAATTTATTTTTAAATAGTTATAAGTTCTTTAATAATAAATTAAATGACTAAATTAAACAAAGAGGCTAAATCACAACTTAATGTGACTTAGCCTCTTTTCACTTTATTAAACTCATTATTAAATACTATACTCTGTTATTTTACTACTCTCTTAAATTACTTGCTTTCTTCAATTTTCAACTTTTTAAATTTAAGCGTAACAACTCCTGTTACAGATATGACAATTGCTAAAGCAAGTCCAACTACTAATTGGCGATTTTCCATTCCAAAACCAATTTTCTGATCTTGTAATAAGTAAATTGTATCTATCGTAAATAAAATTAATGCTGGTATTAACATTATAATATAGTTTTTCTGATTATGATATAAATAACTTGCACCAATTAATAATGTAATCACTGCTAACATGTGATTTGACCAAGTAAAATACATCCATAACGTTGAAAAATCAATAGCTGTTATTAATAATAATGACATTAAAAAGATTGGAAATGCTAATAATAAACGATTTTTCATTTTTGCTTGGTCTACTGAAAAACTTTCAGCAATTATCATTCGTAATGATCTGAATGCTGTATCTCCAGATGTAACCGGTAAGATAATAACGGCTACAATTAAAATCCAAGAAAGATATGCTCCTAAAGTGATTTGAGCAATCTGTCCAATTAAGACTGGTTGGCTTGTTTCTGAAATAGTTACTGGGTCAAATAATAAGATTGTTACATAACACCATATCATTGCGATAACCCCTTCTGCCACCATCATTCCATAAAATGTTGATTTTGCTTGTGCTTCTGTTTCAATTGTTTTAGCAACGATTGGAATTTGCGTTGCATGAAAACCACTTATAAGACCACAAGAAACCATTACAAAAAATCCAGGAATAATGTATGCTTTAGTTGGATTCCAATTTAAAATATTGTCAATTGTTACACTTGGTGCAGTAATGTCACCTGTTAATTGTAACCATAAAACAGAAAGGAAAGCTAAAGATGTTCCTACTAATAATACTCCCGTAATTACAGGATAAATACGACCAATAATTTTATCAATCGGAGTAATTGTACTGACAATATAGTAAATAAATATTATTGACAATATTAAATTATAATTGATTCCAAAATTTGAAGTTATTAACTCTGCTGGACTTGTTACAAATACCGTTCCAACTAACATTAATAACATTACACTAAAAATCAATACAATATGCTTTGACCAATTTCCTAAATATTTTGTTGATAATTTTGGAATACTATTTCCCTTATTTCTAATTGAAATTATTCCTGAAACAAAATCATGAGTTGCTCCCATAAAAATATTTCCAAATGGAATTATCAATAAACCGATTGGACCAAATACTGCCCCAGCAATTGGGCCATAAATTGGACCTGTACCAGCAATATTTAATAGCTGAATTAATTTATTCTTCTTATCTCCAAGTGGTACGTAATCAACATCATCACGTAATTCGTATGCTGGTGTTTTACGATCAGCGTCTGGTTCTAATTGCTTTTCAACATAGCTTGCATATGTTTTATAACCAATTAATAATACCAGTAAACCTAATATAAATATAAAATTTAACATTATATCTCCTTCTCCAGTACATATTTTATCTAAAAAAATAAATATTTGTTATTAT
>CAZFWW010000083.1:0-5574 GCA_964522645.1 uncultured Mycoplasmatales bacterium | reverse complement strand
TATACTACTTTATTTTCAAAATCCATTTTTCCTCCTAATTATATTGTTTAATTGGAACTTCTTGTTGTGCCCAATTGATTGTTGCTATTACTTCCCCTTCTAATGTATCCGTAATATCAATAATCTTAATCATCTCACCAATTACTCTTATTTTACCATTTTCAATAGAAATGTTTACATTTTCATCACAATAGTTCACATTACCACCTGTATAAAGGTATTTTAAATCACTAAAGTTTTGATAATCACTATTTTTCATCCCTTGACCAAACTTATTTTTAAGATTTAAGGGAATAATCCTGTTTTCTCTAAAAAATAACGGAAAACTATCAAGTTTAAACTCAACTTCGCTAGTCCCTTGACTGTAACGTTCTAAACTAAAGGCATTAATCATTGGTTCAGGTAAATACACATTTCTCTTGTTAACACCTGGTTCAGTTACAGGAGCAACTAAAAGATCATCACCAAAATAATATTGATCAGTAATTTCATATAAAAATTCTTCATCATGTTCTAAGAACATTGCACGCATCAGTGGTTTTCCTCCTGCCAATGCTTTATTTGCTTCTTTAACTATATACGGAATTAACTGCATACGTAATTGAGCATAAAAACGATATATGTCTATAACTTCTGGTGTTTTAGTACGCTCAGCAATATTCCATGGCGTTCGGTCTTGATTGAACTCTCCTTTACTTTCAGCATGATATTGCATAATTGGACAGAATGTTGCCATTTGGGTTGAACGAATGAATAATTCTGCTGTTGGAATATCACCATTAAACCCAGCCAAATCCCAACCCCAGTAAGTAATTCCTGAAATTCCAGCATTAATACCAGCTTTAATTGTGCGATCAAAAGCAGCAAACGTACTACGCTCATCACCAGCCCAATGTGCAGGATAACTTGCTGCATTTTTATAACCCGCACGCGAGAATGTAAATCCGTCTTGTGTATGTTCTTTTAAAAACTGATAATAAGCTTGAATATAAGTTTCAGGATATAAGTTTCGAACTTTATCTGGATTAGTTTCATTATTTAAAATCAAATCATGTCCAAATAAACATTCTCCACCATCTGTTTTAAAGCCATCAATCCCAATTTCATCAGTCAAATATTTGCGTTTATCAAACCACCATTTTTTGGCTTCTTCGTTTGTAAAATCAATTACTAAACTATCTTTAAACCAATCTTCAGCTATTCGATATGGTTGATTATTTTGATGTTTAACAACATAGTTATTTTCAATTGCAAATTTTTCATCAAGATTTTTCTGTAAGTGGCGAATATTTGGTACATATTTAATAACTGGAATTTGCCATAAAAAGCATTTTAAATCGGCATCATGTAATTCATCAACCATTGCTTTGGGATTAGGCCACTTCCCATTATATTCATATTCTTCATGAGTATGAAATCCTGATTTTTTCTCCTGATATTTTGCATCATTAAATGCGTAAAATGTTGCCTCATCACTCCATTGTTCAATTACTAATACGGTCGATGGAATATCGTATTTTAACGTTAGATCTTTTTGCTTTAAAACTTCCTTTTGACTATCCCAATTATTTGAACTCATCCACGGACCAAATACATAATTCGGTAATTTTTCTGGTTTTTGGTTAAAGCCATGAAAATCAGTGATTTGCTTTTCGTAATTTCCAGTAATAATTATTAATTCTTCATCTAATTTTGCTTGAATGCTGATTTTTTCATCTTGAACTAAGAACTTTGCATTACTATAACCGTTAACAAACATTGCATAACCTTGATTTGTAAAACCTATTGGCATTGGAATATACGTTTTAATTCCTTGCTCTTTGTACTGAGAATAAACATAATTATCAATTACATTATTCTCTTGACAAACCTCATTATATCGTTCTCCAAATCCGAAAAACTTTGTTTCTTTAGTTGTTATAAATGCTAAATCAAACGTTTTAATTTCACCTGATATTATTGAACAACTTGTTAAATCAATTTTAAATTTATCATCTATTACTAACTGATCCTCTTTTTTTATTACATTAACTCCATTATTGTTATTTAAATTTAATTCGTCCCAGTTAAAATGATAATTATTGTTAGTATCTTTCGAAATAATAAGTTGGCGTTGTAAACCGACAAAACTCACTCTATTTTTCATGATATTTTCTACAACTAGTTGATTAACTGGAGCTACCTTAAATTGGTATAAATCTGATTCAATGTTATTAGTCTTAAATCTGTATTCAATTTCTGTATTGGCCTCAAAAGGCCCAATTTGATATGATTTATAATTAATAATATCATTTTGAATTGTCCCAGAAAATTCTTGGATTGAATCGCCATTTACTTTTAGTTCCAAAAGTAAGTCTGCTAAATTTTCTGTTACTACATTCAGTATTATTTCTTTTCCTGAATATGGATTTCGTGGTAAACGTTCAAATTTTTGAGGTAAATATGGATGATTATTTCCGTACGGTTGGTGGATAATTTCATCTTCTAATATTTGCTCAAGTCGTTTTTGAGCCAGTCGATATCCGTAGTTATTTTGACTATAATTTTGCTGATAGAAATCAAAGTATTTCTTTGCAATATAAATATCACGTTTATCAATTGCATATAATATAATGTCAATAATTCCTTCTTGCTTAAATTTAAATATATCATCACTTAATAATTCATGATATGCTGCAACTACAATTAAATCTTCAGGCTCAAATAAAGGATATGGTGTACAAGTTCTAAGTACAGATGTCTTATGAGTTCCATCACCTTTTTTTGCAACTAATGTTCCCTTAATAATATTGTTTTCAAAGATATAATTTCTTAGTTGGCTTACAGTTTCACTAATTTCGTCTGACTTAACTAATAAATTTGCTAATTTTAATCCTGAATAATAAAGTGCTACATTCTCTGTCATCATTTTTTGATTAAAATCAATTTCTTCAATTACTGATAATCCTAAGTTTCGAATAAAACTTTTATCAAGATCCGAAAACTCCAAATCATTATAATATATCTCCCCATAACATAATAGTTTACTTGCCTTCTTTTCAAGTGTATCACTTGCTAATGCTTCTGTTAACTTAAACGCTTGTTCTAAATTTCCAATTTCAATTTCATATAGTATTTGATATATTTTATCCATTTTTCTCCTTTTACAAAATACGAAAATGTTTTCCACTTTAAGTATACCATATTTTATTGCACCTTGCAATAAAATGAAAATAAAAAAATAAACAACATATATAAGTTGTTTATTTTCTCTGTATTTTAGCTTTTATTCGCAACCAACACCATCTTTATCACGGTCAAATTTATCTTGCCATCCTGGATCTCCAGGATAGATTGGGGCTGCTCCATTATTTCGTACGTCTGTACAATTTTGGTAATATACATTAGCAGGTGGTGCAGGTGTAGATGTTGACGCAGGTGCTGCACTACTTGCTTTACGCTCTGCCTCTTCCTTAGCTTTTCGTTCTGCCTCTTCCTTGGCTTTACGTTCTGCCTCTTCCTTGGCCTTACGTTCTGCCTCTTCCTTAGCTTTACGCTCCGCTTCTTCCTTAGCTTTACGCTCCGCTTCTTCCTTAGCTTTACGTTCTTCTTCTTCCTTAGCTTTACGCTCCGCTTCTTCCTTGGCTTTAATTCTATCTTCTTTATTTTGTATTATATGTAATTCTAAATTTTTAGATATCTCATTTTCCGCTTTATCTGTTAACACCAATTTAATAGGATAAATGCCAATTTTATTAAAATCAATTGCATCTAGTCCCACTATTTTAATATCATCAATTTCTACGTCCGTTTGATTATCACTTACTTCTTTAACTGTTGCTTTTAAAAATTCTTCTTCATTAATTTCTGAAGCACGTTCTACTTTATATTCAGTTGCTTTTAAAATAATTTCTGGATTTTCAGTATCTGGTTCCGATGAACAGGCTGTTAGTCCAATTAGTGTTATCATTACTAATAGTACTACCCTAAATTCTTTAAAATAATTTCTTACTTTCTTTTCAAGTTTTAAACTAATCTCACTTACTTGACTTGTTTCATTTTTCATTATATATCCTTCCAGCAGATATTATAACATAATTAATAAAAACAGAAGTCTCTTCTTTTGAGACTCCTGCTTATATCATTTTACAATTTTATGAGAAATATTATGGCATCGGTTTATAATCCTTTAGTTTCACGACACTTAAATCATGAACTACATCAAATCTTTGATCTGGTTGATACGGTAATAGTTCTCCATTTTCATCTTTTAATTTTGGCGCTAATCCTTTTGTTACTTGTGTTAAATCCCATTTATTTGGATCATAACCATTTGCTTCCCACCAACTTGGATTAACTAAGTCTTCCATGCTAGCTTCGCTACTGTTGTTTTCTGCTTCTGATTTTGGTACTTCGGTTGGAGTTTCTTTATTATAATCTACTAGTAATCTTGATAAATTTGTAAAATAACTATTTTTCTGCCTATTATCATCTTCTATTACAAACCCACTATAGTCGTACACATGACGTCTCTCATCAAAGTCTACTATTACTGAACCAATTGACACAATATTATTTGTTCTTGTCGAACCTGATGCTCCTCCGACTGCTCCAAGGCGACGATATCCACTTATAACTCCTGAATGCCAGGCAGTTGTTGTATTTCCATCGTTCCATGCATGAATACCACCAGCATAATGTCCTTCTGAGTTAAATGGTGTTATATCATGGGAATAAATTACATTACCGGTAGAATATACATCTTCAATTGTAGAAGTACTCAGTTGTCCAAAGGCTACTATACCACCCCCGGTATTGTTTCCATACTCAATATCCATCGTTGAGAATGATTGATAGACTCTTCCTTCACCTTGTCCGACAACCCCAGCAATATTGTCATCACCCTCTGCTGTACCATGAGAAGATGAATACCAAACTTCAGAATCAAATCGGTTATGTCCAACAATACCTGATGCACCTGACCTGTTTAGATCTCTATCAGTCACAAATGTCGAGCGAACATTTCCAAAATATACTGCTTTTTCAATTAGTCCTGCCGCACCATAATATGAAGCAGTATTTGAACCATTTGAAGAAACTATTCCAGCTACGTAGTTTTTACCTGATACATCTCCTTCTACTTTAACATTACGAATATATCCATGGTTAACCCCAACTAAAATTGCTACGTTATTAAAGTTTGGTGCTTTCATTACTGCATCTTTAATTATTACATTTTGAATATTTGGTTTTGTTCCCTTAATTGCAGTAAGCCTTTGTCTTGTACCAACCTTCGCAAATAATGCAATTGGTGTAGTAGTACTTGCTTGATCCTTACGATCAATCTCTAAACCTGTTATCGTATGGCCTTCACCATCAAAGTATCCGGTAAATGCACCTGTATTATTGGTCATACTTCCCGGAAATACACTATCAAATCCAGCTCCACCTTGGGCAGTATTAGTTGTAAAGTTATATCCGATTGGCTTAAATCCATCTGTACCAAATCCACCTTCAACATCTGGACGCTCATCTGTTCCTGATGCTGAAGCATCAATATCATTTAATAATGCATAATTACCGTTAAATGGACGA
>CAZFWW010000082.1:0-5579 GCA_964522645.1 uncultured Mycoplasmatales bacterium | reverse complement strand
CTACGTTCTAAAATTGAAATTAATTTTTCCATTATTCCTCCATCATTGCAATAATTGCTGTCTTAATAATATTCCCCGCATTAACAGTTCCATAATCTCTTGGATCTATTGCCGCTATTTTTACATTATTTTCTTTGGCACACTTTTCAAAGAATTTATATCGATGCATCATTTGCGGTGCTACCAATACTACATCAAATTGATTTACCACATCCGAAAATATATCGCCAGGTTGGGCTTCAATTCGTATATCAATATCTTTTAGTGCTTCGCTTTTTTGGGTTACTTCTTTCATTTTATTAGCCATTATTCCTGTACTTGCTCCCAAATTACAAGTTAACAAGATGTGCATTTTTTTCAGTTCCATTTCTTTCTCCTTTACTATACATACTTACCATGTATATACATAGTATAGCACATCAAATTTATTTTGTAAATGTTTTTAGTGAATACGCGACCTCATTTTATTTTTGATGATAAAAAAAACATGTATAAAACATGTTTTTACTTAAAATTGATTAATTGTATTTGTTAATTTCTGTTTAAAGAACAAAATAATTATTAGTGATCCTATGACTACTCCTAATTGCAGGGCAATTAATGGGGCAATTTCATTAACAAACATTGGTAAAATTAATAACATTATGATAAATGGAAATAATTGGCGGATTAAAACTATTTTAATTGCCGTTTTACCTTGATTAAGTGCTTGGAATAAGACTTGGTAAACAAATGATAATGGCATTAGTGTAACCATAATTGCTAGTGCATATGTTCCGATTTGTGTATAGCTTAAAATTACTGGATCTAGTGTAAATAACTTTCCTAAACTATTTGGATTAATCAGTAAAACAATTGTTACTAATATCGAAATAATTACCGAAGACTTTATATATAATTTTTTAGCACTTTCAAATCGTGTTTTATCCTTTGCACCAAAACTATATGCGAAGATGGGTTGAACCCCACTTGATGCTGCTTGAGTTAACATTAAAAACATTATTACAATCTTTATGATAATTCCAACAGCAGCTTTTAATTCTGTTGCCCCAAGTTCATTTGCTTGGATTTGAAGCACAACTGATGCAAATAGTGTTAGTAAAAAAGCAATTGTTGATGGTAAACCAAGTATTGCAATTTCTTTTAGTTCTTGAAGATTGAAAGTAATTCTTTTAACATCCAATTTAAAAACTAGTTTAACTCTTAACGCATATCCAATATAAACAATTATTTGAATTATCTGTGAAATTACTGTACCTAACGCTGCTCCTTTAGTCGCCATTCCCATTGGAACAATAAAAATATAATTTAATACTACATTCACTGCTATTTGAATAAAGATTGAAACAAGTACAATTGTTGCCCTTCCTTCAGCACGTAAAAACATTGCAAAATACATTGTTATTAATATAACAAATGAATATGTATTAATGATGCTTGCATAATCCATTGCATAATTTAATAATTCCGGAGTTGTTGCTCCTAATAAGACCATAATTGGTTCTAATAAAATGCTAAAAATAATTGTTGCTATTAATATTGTTATCAGACCAAATGTTAATGAATTCATTGATACTTCATTGGCTTTTTTCAAATCACCAGCACCATAAATTCTGGCTCCTAGAATACTACCACCAATTGCGTATAAATTGACTATTGACATATATATTAATAAAATTGGTAGAGCAATTGCTGTTGCGGCTAAACATATTTTTGATAATTCTGGCTCTAAATATCTTCCTAAAAAAAACGAGTCAATTAAAAAATTAACTTGGGCTATAATTGAACCCAAAATTGCTGGAATAGCAAGTTTCAACATTATTGTTGAAACCTTACCATTAGCAATAAAATTTTTATTTTGACTCATTTAACCTCGAAATTAATTCCGCTGTCGTTAATTCAACACGCTCACTATCAATTCGTTTTTTAAATTCAACTTTATTTTCCACAAAACCACGACCGATTACAATTTGCATTGGTAAACCAATTAAGTCCGATTGGGCAAATTTTACTCCTGGACGTTCTTTGGTATCATCTAATAGTACTTTGTAACCCATACTTGTTAATGTGTTATATAATTCATCAGTAAATAGACGTTGCTCTTCTTTCTTTTGATAATCAAGTGCTAATAAGTGAATATCAAATGGAGCTACTGATTTCGGGAAAATAATTCCATTATCATCATTATTTTGCTCAATTAATGCACTTAATAAACGTGATACTCCGATTCCGTAACATCCCATTGTTGGCGTTGCTTTTTTCTGATTTTCAGTTAAAAATTCTACATTTAAACTTTCAGTATATTTTTTACCTAAAGCAAAAATATGCCCAATTTCAATTCCACGAGCAAATTTAACTGCTTCTGAATCTTTGTTTAACTTTTCTCCTTCTTCAATAACTCGAATATCTGCTAATTCAAATTGAGTTAAATCACGTGAGTAATTAACGTTATTTAAGTGATAATCAATTTCATTTGCACCTGTAAAAATTGCTTCCATATTTGCAACTTCATTATCAATTACAACACGAATTGTTTCAGGTAAATTAACTGGTCCGACAAATCCTGCTTCAATTTTATTTGCTTTAATTAATTCTTCTGACGCCTTTTCAATTTCTTGACCATCAAAATATTTCAAAACTTTAAGTTCATTTGCTTCACGGTCACCACGAACACATGCAATAACTAATTCACCATCAAGATTATACATAACTGATTTAATTGTATCACTTTCACTAATTCCGTTAGCAGTAGTCAATTCTGTAATTGTTCTTTGATTTGGTGTATGAACTCTTTCAATTTCTCCAACTGGTTTGGTATTTAAGATTTCTGTATATACTGGAGCAATTTCTAAATTGTATGCTAATTCGTTGTTTTCTTCATAAACAATTGTATCTTCTCCAATTTCAGCAAGTGCCATAAACTCATGAGATTTACTTCCTCCCATTTGTCCATTATCTGCAGTTACAATTTTAAATTCTAACCCTAGTCGGGTAAAGATATTAACATAGGCTTGATAATAATCCATATAAGTATTATCTAAATCTGCCTCATCGGTATGGAATGAATATCCATCCATCATTACGAATTCACGCCCACGTAATAATCCAAATCGTGGTCGAAGTTCATCACGCATCTTAGTTCCAATTTGATAAATATTTACCGGAAATTTTTTATATGAATTCAGGTAGTTTTTAACAAGTTCTGTTGCTACTTCTTCATGCGTTGGTGCCAATGCAAATTCGGTGTTTTTTCGGTCAGTAACACGCATAAGTTCTGAACCATATCCTTGCCAACGACCGGTTTTTTCCCACAATTCTGCTGGTTCTAAAAGTGGTAAAATCACTTCATTTGCAGCAATTTTATCCAATTCTTCACGAACAATTTGCTCAATGTTTTGTAATGTTTTTGTTGCCATCGGTAAATAAGAATAGATTCCAGCAGCTGTTTGATGTATTAATCCTGCTTTTAATGCTAGGATATGTGATTTTGCAACAGCTTGACTTGTTATATCTTTACTCATTGGCATATATAATTTTGATTGTTTCATGTTTCCTCCTAATTAAAAATTTTAAAAATATCATTAAATGTTACATATATAAATAATCCCATCAATAATAAGAAACTAAAGATAATTAAATTATTTTCAATTTTTTTATTAACCTTCTTACGAGTAATTACTTCATAAATAACAAAAATTATTCGACCACCATCTAGTGCTGGGATTGGTAATAAGTTCATTACCCCAATATTTATGCTTAAATAAGCAATCCAATAGACTGCAGCCCCAATTCCAATTGTTAATATTTGACTTGATGCTTGATATATACCAACTGGTCCTGATAGTTCATTTACTCCAACTTTTGCAGTAAATAATGCCATTAATGTTTCAATCATAATTCCAAATAGTGCAATTGTACTAATAAATCCTGAATAGATACTTTTAAACAAACGGTATTTGTCAGTAGTTTGAGCAATTCCAATTTTATTTTCTATATTTTTACTTACTACTATTTCTTCATTATTTTCTAGTGTAAGCGTAACTTCTTTTTCAGAACTATCTGAAATTGCTTTGAAAATTGATTCATAATCAGATGTAACATTACCATTTACTTTAGTAATAACAATTTCACTTTGATTTATAACTTTAGCAACATTTTCGTTTGGAACAACTTTAACTGTATTGCTATTTGATGGAATTCCAGCAAAAAAAGTCATTAATACAAGTAACACAAATGTTAAAAGCACATTCATTGAGCTTCCGGCAATTAAAATCTTAAAACGTTGCCACGGCTTTTTATTATTTAATAATTGATCTTTGGGAATATCTTTATCATTTACGTTATCATTCTCTTCTCCAGCCATCATAACATATCCACCTAAAGGGATTGCACGAATGTTATAAACTGTTCCTGAAGCATCTGTTTTAATTGTTTTAATTTTAGGACCCATTCCGATCGAAAATTCGTGGCAGTATACACCATTTCTTTTTGCTACAATTAAGTGTCCTAATTCATGAACAAGAACAATTATTCCTAATGCTAATATAAAATATATTAAGCTTGTCATTATTTATACCTCTTTTTAATTTTTTCACGAATTTCATTGTCAACTTTCAAGATTTCTTCAATCGTTGGGTTTTCAATTAATTCATGTTCTTTCATCATTATTTCAACGAGTTTTTCAATTTCTAAAAACGTAATTTTTTCATTCAAAAATAATGACACTGCTTCTTCGTTTGCAGCGTTTAACACTGTTGGCATACTACCACCAAGTCGTCCTGCATCATATGCAAGTTTTACTGCTGGATAACGCTCAAAATCAACATTTTTAAAATCAAGTTGAGCAACTTCAGCTAAATTTAAGCGTTTTGAATTTGCAATCGGTAAACGTTCTGGGTACGTAATTGCATATTGAATTGGTAAACGCATATCTGGTGTTCCAAGTTGAGCCATAACTGAGTAATCAGTGAATTCAACCATTGAGTGAATTATACTTTGACGGTGAACTAAAACTTCTATATCATCATAATTTACACCAAACAAATGATATGCTTCAATTACCTCAAGTCCTTTATTAAACATTGTTGCACTATCAATTGTTATTTTTGCTCCCATTGACCAATTTGGGTGATTTAATGCATCAGTTACTGTTACATTTTTCAACTCTGCTCGTGATTTATCTCGAAATGAGCCACCAGATGCAGTTAAAATAATTTTATTCACTTCTTTTGGATTTTCACCATTTAAACACTGAAAGATAGCACTATGTTCACTATCTACTGGATATAAATTTATGCCATACTCTTTTACCAGTGGCATAATAATGTGACCTGCAGTAACAAGTGTTTCTTTATTTGCTAAACCAATATTTTTCTTTGCATGTATTGCTTTAACGGTTGGAATCAATCCAATTGAACCAACAACAGCAGTAATAATAATGTCTGCTTCTTCAGTAGTTGCAACTTGATTCATCCCTTCAATTCCATAACCAATTGTTCCCGAAAAGTCTTTTACTTTTCCCAAGTCAGATTCATTTTTAACACTTATTGTCTTTAAAGTTGGAAAAGTAGTAATAAGAT
>CAZFWW010000081.1:0-5646 GCA_964522645.1 uncultured Mycoplasmatales bacterium | reverse complement strand
TAAAGATAATTAATTGACCTTAGTGAAATTGTCAAAAATTTAGTTGCCATTCCCGAAATAACAAATCAAATACATGGAGGTCGCTGGTTCGAGTCCGGCAGGGTCCACCATACATCGTGAAAACGACCATAGAGGATGTGAATATTCACATCTTTTTTTATGTTCATTTAAATTACTAATAGAAATTAATTAAAAAGGAATTTTATAAAATTCCTTTTTTATATGTAATATATACATATGAGATTAGATGCTCTGAATTATTATTTATCTAAAAGCCATTATTGATTATTATCATTATAAATAAAGGGGTTCTTAATTATTATCATTATAAATAAAGTTAATTTTTTGAAATATTTATGTGAATTTCTTGACATTTAAATCTGATTGAATTATACTAAAATTGTAGAAAGAAGGAAATATGTATACGGTTAATAATTTAAAATTTCTTGATGTTTTAAATATTAAATATTTGGAAATAAATCAGCAAATAAACATAATAACAGGCGAAAGTGGTTGCGGTAAAACAACACTATTTAATTTGCTAAGAGGTACAGATTATAATTATACGGGAGAAATTTATTTTGATGGTGTAGAGTTAAAGCAATTTGATTTTATTGAATTACAGGGTAAAATTGCTTCAGTACCACAAGAAACATTATTACTTAGTGATACGATTTTAGGTGAGTTTCAAGTAATGTGTGAATATTTGGGGATTGAATATATAGAAAAAAAAGTTAAAGATGTTTTGCAAATTGTTGAATTAGATTTGCCTTTAGAACAATCAACAATTACATTTAGTGGCGGGCAAAAACAACGATTATACATTGCACGTGCATTATATACAGATAAAAAAATTATTTTTCTTGATGAACCGACAAGTGCCTTAGATAGAGAAACTGCCATAAAAGTTGTAACAAATATAAAAAAACTAGCAAAGGATGCTGAAATTAATTTCTTCATAATTAGTCATGATGATTTACTGATTAATGATAAGGAATTAAATGTAATTAAGTTAGGAGAATATAATGGTAATTAATTTAACAATTACACAAGTGTTATTTGCAACATTATTGCCATTAACAGTTGTGTATCTATCATATAGAAATAAACTATCAATTGAAAAGGATATTATTAATTCAGTCATTAAAATGGTATTACAATTATTATTTATTGGATATATTTTGACATTTATTTTAAATATGACTGAATCAAGCGTGGGGTCACTATATATATTTGTGATGTTATTTTTCGCAATTCGTAAGTTACGTGATCGAATTGGAGCAGTCAATAAATCATATGTCACTGCAGCAAACTATTCAATAATTGGTGGAAGTATTATTACCCTACTTTATTTTATCTTAGTGATTGTAAATCCAACGCCAAAGTTTAATCCGCAGTACGTTATTCCGCTTTATGGAATGATTTTAGGTAATACACTAACAGCAATTGTTCTAGCAGTTAATGCACTAACGAAAGAATTAAGTAAAGAACAAGTATATTTAAATACGCTTATTAGCTTAGGAGTAAAACCCCAAAAAGCACTAAACAGAATTTTCAGTCGTGTTTTAACGGTAGCGATTACTCCAACATTAACATCAATGGCAGCGATGGGATTAGTAGCGCTACCAGGAATGATGACAGGGCAGATTTTAAGTGGTACTGATCCACTTGTAGCAATTAAGTATCAAATTGCAATTATGTTTGCGATTTTAGCAAGTTCTTCGTTCGCAACAGTTATTTTTATTAAATTAATTGAAAGTAAAATCATCAATAGTAATAATCAACTAGATTTAAAAGAGGTTATAAAATAGTTAAAATAAATCAACACATTTAATATTGTTAAAAGAAATTAATGATAAAATAAATGTAAGCTAAAGAATTTGAGAAAAGATGTATAAATTGAAGAGAAATTTATTGGCTTAAAGCAAATAATTAAAACAATATAAAGATTAAGTAATTATTAAAATGGGGAGTGTTAATAATTAATAAGTTTGGATTGGTTTAGGGGGATAAAATGATTGCAATATATACTGATTTGATGTACGGATTTACCGAAAAGATTGAAGACTTAATTTCATTAGATGAAGTAACAAAATATACTGAAATATTAATGATTGATTATAATTTATTAATTCAGTTAGACTTACTGAGCGTACAAAAGAATAATCAAATGAAAATAGTTGTATTAACTGATGAATATAATCATGATGAAGCAATTAGCGTATATGAGCAAAATATTGAACACTATATTGTAATTAAATCGGGAAAAGATATTGATACTATTTACAATATGTTTAAAAATACGACAAATCGTGTTGATGAGATTGAGATAAATAAAGAGAAAAAAACAATTGTAGTAAACGGAGATGTAATTAAATTAACTTCTAAGGAGATACTAATCTATGAGTATTTACGTCAAAATCGTGGTGAGGTTTGTCATCGTCAGGATATTTTAGTTGATGTTTTAAAGTACCATCGTGATACAGATACACGTTTAATTGATGTTTATGTTAAATATTTAAGAACAAAATTAGGTGTAGAAGGAAAGAAAATCAAGACAGTTCGTGGTAAGGGCTATATTTATGAATAAGCCTCAGTAAATTTTTTTTACATTTGCTTGCAATAAATAATTTTCTATGATATACTTTAGTTACAAAATATTTTAAGGAGAAAACATGTATAAAATAAACAATATGATGGAAATGATGTTAAAAACAATTTAATATCATTTCTACAAATTAAAGTTTAATAGCTTAAATTGGTAGGAATTCTACTGATTTATGTGCATGTTTTAAAGAGAACTCACTTTTCAGTGAGTTCTTTTTTTTTTCGGAAAGTTTTGTAAAGGAGTATAAATGATTGAACTAAAAAATGTGAATAAGTATTATCTGCATGAAAATGATAAGCTACACGCGTTAAAGGATATTAATCTTAAAATAGCAAAAAATGATATTTTTGGCTGTATCGGATTTAGTGGAGCCGGAAAAAGTACCCTGCTACGCTGTGTAAATGGTCTTGAATCAATTTCTTCAGGACAAATATTAATTAATGGTGTAGATATTCAAGGATTAGGTAATAAGGAAAAACGAAAAATTCAAAAAGAAATCGGAATAATTTTCCAACAATTTAACCTCTTAAATCAAAAAACAGTTTATGATAATATTAAAGTTGTTTTGGAAATCAGTAATTATCCAAAAGATGAAATTGATTTAAGAATTAAAGAAGTGTTATCATTTGTAGAATTAGAAGATAAACATTTAGCTTATCCAAGTCAATTAAGTGGTGGACAAAAGCAACGGGTCGGTATCGCCCGAGCAATTGCCAATAAACCAAAGATTTTACTTTGTGATGAGCCAACAAGTGCACTTGATCCAATAACTACAACAACAATCTTAGATTTAATAAAAAAAGTTAATGTAGAATTAGGAATCACAATTCTATTAATCACCCATGAAATGGAAGTTATTAGTAAAATATGTAATCATGTTGCAATTATGCAATCAGGAGAAATAATTGAGCATGGTGATTCATATAATATTTTTGTTAATCCTAAGCACCAAGTGACAAAGAGACTTGTAAATTCAGTAATACACAATGAATTACCAAATATTGTACGTAGCCAAATAGTTAATAATCAACGAGATATTGTTTGTCAAATTATTTATAATGCTGATGAAATATCCCAACCACTTATTTCCAAATTATCACGTGAGTTAAATGTTGAAATAAGTATTTTATTCGGATCAATTATCGAATTTCAAGATAAATTATTAGGTAATCTTGTTGTCGGTTTTAATTGTGATAATAAAAAACTTGCAAAAATTTATACTGAATTAAATAAATATCAATTAATTGTAAGGGAGGTGGAAGAATGGAATTCATCACCAAATTAAATGCAGTATCAATTCAAGAGTATCTAGAAGCAACGTGGGAAACATTATTTATGTCAATAACTTCACTTGTTTTAGCAGTGCTATTAGGAACCAGTTTAGGGATTCTATTAGTTATAACCCGGAAAGATGGGCTTATAAATGCTCCCAAAACTAATAAAGGATTAAATTTAATCATAAACATTATTCGATCAATTCCATTTATTATTTTATTAACCTTGTTAATCCCCTTGACAAGAGCAATAATTGGGACAACAATTGGCTCAAAAGCAGTGATTATTCCCCTTGTATTTTATAGTGTTCCTTTTATGTCACGCTTAGTTGAGACAACATTACTGGAACTTGATTATGGAATATTTGAACTTGCTCAAAGTTATGGAGCTTCAACATGGGAAACGATAATAAAATTTATTATTCCTGAAATTATGCCAGGACTTGTATTAAATATTACAACGCTTTTTATTGGATTAGTAGGAGCAAGTGCAATGGCTGGTTATGTAGGTGGTGGTGGACTTGGTGCAATTGCACAAATCCGAGGTTACAATCAGTTTAACACCCCAGTAATGATGATTTGCGTAATTATTTTAGTGATAATTGTTCAAGCGGTTCAGCAACTAGGTTTGTTGATAAATAAAAAAATAAAACATTAGGAGAAGAAATGAAAAAGAAAATAATAGGATTATTAGCAGTATTAGTATTAGGATTAACAGGTTGTCAAAGTAATGATGATGTGATAACAATTGGATTAAGTGGTAATGATTCAGCAGTTTGGGAAAGTCTTGCTGAAAAATTAAAAGATGAGGGAATTGAGATTGAACTAAAGTACTTTAGTGATTATATCTTGCCAAATGAAGCACTTGCAAATGGTGATATTGATTTAAATGCCTTTCAAACAGTATCATTTTTTGAACAAGCATTAGAAAATAATGCTAATTTTGATTTGGTACCAATCTGTACAACGGTAAGATCCCCAATGGGAATATATAGTGAAAAGCACGATAATGTAAATGAAGTCCCAGCAGGAACAAAAATATCAGTACCTAATGATGAGTCAAATCGAGCACGCTCATTAATCTTACTTGAGAGTGCAGGATTAATTAAGTTAAAAGAAGGTTATAATTCATCAACAGCAACAGTTGCTGATATCGAGCAAAATCCGTACGAAATAGAAATAGTAGAACTTGAGTCAAGACAAATTGCAAGAAGTATTAATGATGTTGATTATGCAGTAATTAATGATGATGTGGCAGTAGATGCAGGATATAGTCCAGTTGAAGATGCAATTTATTTAGAACCAGAAACAAATTCTGATTATATTAATATTATCGCTGCAAACAAATCAGAAAAAGATAACGAAAAGTACCAAGCAATTTGTGAAGCATATCAGACAGATGAAAATGCTGAACTAATTATTGAAGATAGTAAAGGAAGTTCAATCCCAAGTTTTGTGCCGCTTAGTAAAATTGGTTGGTAGAAAATATAGCAGAAAATAATGTCCGAACAAACTTAAAAATAAACAAGCAATTAAACATGAAAATATAGAAATAATACGTGGTTTGAAAAAGGATGAAAAAAAGTTGACACAAAAATTTCTATGTGTTATAATTGTCTTGTTGTTAAATGCGGGTGTCGTATAATGGCTATTACCCCAGCCTTCCAAGCTGATGACGTGAGTTCGATTCTCATCACCCGCTCCAAATAAAAAATGGTCCAGTGGCGCAACGGTTAGCGTACCTGCCTGTCACGCAGGGGGTTG
>CAZFWW010000080.1:0-5764 GCA_964522645.1 uncultured Mycoplasmatales bacterium | reverse complement strand
GTAATTTTTTTTTCGTAACATGAGTATAAATTTGGGTTGAACTAATACTTTCATGACCCAACAATTCTTGAACAAGCCGTATATCCATTCCTGAGTTTAACAATTCTGTCGCAAAACTATGACGAAGCATATGCGGGGTGATTTTAGTTAATTCTGAACTTAACTTAACATTTTCTTTTAAAATGTGCCTAACACCTTGGGGAGTTAGTGGTTTGTTGTGAAAATTCAAAAATAAATAATCCGTTACTTGCCAATACTTTTCTAAATTACTGATTCCCGATATTATATAGTTATTAATCGGAACAATCCGTTCTTTACTACCTTTTCCCATCACTTTCAATTCAAATTTTCCGAAATTAATATCTTTTTTAGTGATATTTAATAATTCACTCAATCGAATTCCAGTAGAATAAAACATAATAATAATCAGATAATCACGTGCACCTTTTTTACTATCAATATCAATTGATTTAAAGATGGTGCTAATTTGTTCATGAAATAAAAATTCTGGTAACTTTTTTTCCCGCTTTGGATAAACTAAATTAATTGCAGGATTATTGGTTAGATAACCTTTATTTTCACAAAAATTATAAAATGACTTAATAATCGATATCATATTTGAAATTGAAGTTTTAGCATATTCCAAATCAAAATAATCACTTAAAAAGATTTTTAAATCTTGATTTGTGAGTTCTATTAATAATTGATTTTCTGCATCACTAAATGCGATTAATCGTTCAATTACATGTGAATAATTGCCAATTGTATGCTCACTATACATTAGTTCAATCGTTAGATATTCCTGAAAATGCTCAAGTAATTGGGAATTAGAAATGTTCACTAATAAATTCATCCATGATTTGTTGAGCATACTGACTTCGTTTTTCTTTTCTCTCTTTTTTCTTTGTTGCAAACGGAAGTTCAGGCATAATACCATACGTTACATTCATTGGTTGAAAATTATCACTTGAAGCATGTGTTATATAATATGACAACGCTCCAAATCCTGTGTATTCCGGAAAATTAATTAACTCTTCACCATTAATTAATTTTACCATGTTAATCGCGGCATTAATTCCACTAGCGGCACTCTCTACATACCCTTCAACACCTGTGATTTGTCCAGCAAAAAATACTTTGGCATTTTTCTTTGTTTGATATGTCTGCTTTAACACTTGAGGTGAATTAATAAAACTATTACGATGCATTACACCATAACGCACGATTTCAGCATTCTCTAATCCTGGAATCATCTGAATAATTCTTTTTTGTTCTGGCCATTTTAAATGCGTTTGAAAACCAACGATATTATATAAACTAGCACGTGCATTATCTTGACGTAATTGAACAACTGCATAAGGTGTTTCTCCGTCAGGAGTACGTAAACCACGTGGTTTTAATGGACCATATAATAATGTTTGATCCCCACGCTTCGCCATTACCTCAACTGGCATGCATCCTTCAAAAACCTTCATTTCAAAGTCTTTAACTTCAACACATTCTGCTGTAATTAATTCTTGATAAAATGCCATAAATTCTGCCTTGTTCATCGGACAATTCAAGTACGCTGCTTCTCCTTTATCATAACGTGATTTTAAATATGCAACATCCATATTAATTGATTCTTTTTCAATAATTGGTGCTGCTGCATCAAAGAAATAAAAATAATCAGTTCCTAAAAAGTCTTTAATTGTATCACTAAATGCACTACTTGTCAGTGGTCCTGTTGCAATGATTGTATAATCGTCATTAATCTCGGTTACTTCTTCATTTATCACCTTAATTAGAGGGTGATTTTTGATTTTTTCTGTAATATACTGACTAAATCCCTCACGATCAACAGCTAATGCACTACCTGCTGGAACTTCACATGCTTTAGCTGCTTCTATCACAATAGAATCAAATCGCTCCATCTCGTTTTTTAACAGTCCTACTGCATTATTCACATCATTACTACGAAGTGAGTTTGAACATACTAATTCCGCAAAATCACTTGTTTTGTGTGCATCAGTACTCTTTACAGGACGTTGTTCATATAATTCTACTGATATGCCATTCTTAGCTAAATACCAAGCCGCCTCACATCCGGCTAATCCGGCACCAATTACCTTTACTGATTTCATTAATCTCCTTTTAATAGTTAATAAAACAACTCACAAACGTGCGAGTTGTCTTTTTTATTATTTTTTTAATGGTGAAACAACTAAGAACATTTTTCTTCCATCCATTTTAGGTCTTTGATCTACTGTTACTTCATCCTTTAAATCTTCCATAACTCTTTCTAATACTTGACGTCCGATTTCTTTATGCGTAATCATTCTTCCTTTAAAACGTAGTGAAAATTGAACTTTATCACCTTTAGATAAAAATTTACGAGCTTGACGTAATTTCGTTTCGTAATCACCTTTATCAATTGTTGGTGATACACGAACTTCTTTAACAACAATTTTTGTTTGCTTTTGTTTTTGTTCTTTTTTACGTTTTTGCTGCTCATATTTATATTTACCGTAGTCAATAATTTTTGCTACTGGAATGTCTGCATTCGGTGAAACTAAAACAAGATCAAGTCCTGCTTGCTGTGCCATTTCCAGTGCCTTACGTGTATTAATAACTCCTTGTTGTTCACCATTCTCATCTATTAATCTTACTTCACGAGCTCTAATTGCTCCGTTTACGAATGAATCTCTTTTTTGATTCCTTTTACCTTTCATTTAACTCCTTATTTTATTATTATCAGTACTATTATACCACATTTACATACCTAAAAAATAAATATATGTGACTAAAAGTCCTGTCAACAGACCACCGACTACTTCACTATAGGTATGGCCAATTAATTCTTTTAAGTTTTGCTCTCGTTTGTATTTATCAGTTGTCATATTTAAACTTTTTGATAATAACATTAACTCTGTTGCTAAATTGTTAATTGCCTTAGCTTGTTTACCACTTTCCCCACGAACTTTAACCGCATCATGAATAATGATTCCGGCAAATACAAAAGCAATTGCGAATTCCGGACTTTCAAATCCAATTGTTTGTCCTGTTGCTGATGCTAGACCAATTACAACCGCAGTATGTGAAGATGGCATGCTTCCAGTACTAAAAGCGATACGATAATCCCATTCTCCTGTTTTTAAGTAATAAAAAGGTATTTTAATTACTTGAGCAACAACCATGCATAAAGTTGAGACTACAATTATATCATTCATTACTTTCCCCTTTCGATATTTTAAAATAGCTTAAAAACGAGTAATAACTAAGTGCTACTACAATCCATAACATGAAATTATATCCTGGTAATTGAAGCATCATCATACTAAGTGATATAAATTGAAATGTTGTTTTTAATTTTCCGACAAATGAAGCTTGAATTAATTCTTGTTTGCGTCGATAATGAAAAAAGCGTGTTACCATTGAATATACTTCTCTAAAAACAATTAAAAAGTACAATATAAATGAGATTGCCCCTTCATATAGTGCTAACGATAATAGGATAATAACAAGAGCTTTATCCGCAATTAAATCTAAAACCGCACCTGTTGTTGATGTTACTTTTAATTTTCGGGCAAAATATCCATCAAGAAAGTCAGTTATAAATAAGAAGTTAACAAACAAAAATAGTACTACTTGGTCTTTAATGAAAAATAATAATGGTATTAATGCAAAACGCATTATTGTCAATGTATTTACAAATATTTTTTTAGATTGGTTCATAATAATCTCCTATATTTAAATGAAGTATTCCGGGTTTGTTTTTTCTTTTCTCACGAATGATTTTTTGCATTTGCATATAATACTTCATTTTGTCATTTATTTGATTAATGCCTATTTCAACGTAATTGCCATCTTTCATCTGGATGTATACCAAATCTGGTCGTTCTTCTATTTCAGCACTAACAATTATTGTCATCTCTTTAATTATATTGTAATCAAGTTTTTTTAACTCATCTATTATTTCTTGCTCTTCATTTTCATTAAATCCATTTAAAATTGGGACATAATATGACATATCTCTTGTAACTTTTATTTTACCTTCTTGCTCATAGTATAATTCACCAGCATTGTTTTGAGCAAGTGGCTTAATCTCATTTACTTCTACAACCAATGATTTGGTTTTAAACTCATAGTGGGAGCGACTAGCAGAAACACTCTCTGAATCCAAATTGTTTTTTAACTTATTCATTTTATATAATGAATAACGTTCTCCTTCTTTAACATCTAATGATTTTAATAATTTTTCTTTAGTAATAAAACTTGTTTCATTACTTCTTACATTTTCGACTTTAAAAATCGGAATAAAATATAATGATACTGCAAAAAGAATTGCAATTATTAATATCACTCGTAACAGTTTTGAAGACTTTGGCTGGATTTCTTCTTCAGGTTCATCTGAATAATATTCAATTTCCTCTTCCTCTACCTCACTTACTACATACTTTGTTGTTATTGGTTCAGCATTTTTATTTTCTTCTTCTTCATCATCCCAAATAAATGATAAGTTTTCATTATTCATTAATCATCCTAATTTCCGTATGTAATTTTATTTGAGTTTTTTCATATACCACTTTTTGAATATATTCAATTAATTCTACTACTTCCTTAGCTGATCCGTTATTATAATTAACCACAAAGTTAGCATGTTTTTCACTTACCTTAATTCCACCAATGCTATAACCTTTAAGTCCACACTCTTCAATTAGCTTTCCAGCATGATTTCCGGGTGGATTACGAAAGGCTGATCCACATGAAGGAAGTTCTAGTGGTTGCATTTCTTTTCGATACGCTAAATTTCCTGACATTTTTTTGAAAACAGCTGCTTTATCACCAAGACTAATTTTAAATCCGGCACGAACAATTAGTGCATGAGGTATTTCTTGGAAAATTGAATGGCGATAACTAAAATTACATTCTTCATTTGTAATTCGTTTTAATTCATTATTCTCATCCAAATACTCAACCCAAGAAATAATATTTGCCATTTCTCCTGTATGAGCACCTGCGTTCATATAAATTGCTCCACCAACTGTTGCGGGAATTCCACCGGCAAACTCTAATCCTTCATAACCCAACTTTGACATCTTTTTTGCTAATTTTTGAAGAGATAAACCTGCACCTACAATTACTTCTTCAATCTCAATTTCAACATCTTGAATAACATTACTAAGCTTAATAATAAATGTTTTAATATAGTCGTCAATAAAAATTAAATTTGAACCTCGCCCAATTGTCATATATTCTTTTTTCTCTTCTCTAAGCATCTCAATTACAGTTTGTAACGCTTCAAGTGAATTTGGAATATACATAACTTCAGCAATTCCACCAACACGCATTGTCGTATGATTAATTAAACTTTCGTTTTCTAAAACTTCTCCTAAATTATCAACTCTTATTTTATCTATTATCTTCTTCATTTTATACCTCGATTTTTTCTAATATTCTATCCAAAGATTTCACATTATTAAACTCATTTAATTTTTCTGTATATTGCTCTTTTTCAACTACTAATTGTGATATTTGTTCGGTTAACTGCTCTAATGTTACATCTTTTTCTTCGATTACTTTTATATACCCCAAATCACTAAATGTCTTTGCATTTGCATATTGATGATTAGCTACTACGTTTGGAGATGGAATTGCTATTGTAAGTTTACCTAAAGCCACTGCTTCAAGTAATGTCGTTGCTCCAGCACGCGTAATTAATACCTCAGTTTTATCCATCCATGATAATTGATCAGGCAGATATGGATGAATTGTTAAATTAGTA
>CAZFWW010000079.1:0-5952 GCA_964522645.1 uncultured Mycoplasmatales bacterium | reverse complement strand
GGGCAAACAGTTATTGAAAAATAAAGATTAAAAGGTGTTTTTTACAAAACACCTTATTTTTATAAAAAAGGAGAAAAATGTATATAATTGGGGCAGTGAAAGTTATATTAATATTTCCATTTATCATTTATTTTCTGCTATATTTAATGACTAAAAATAAAAAGCAATCATTTTTATTAGTTTCACCAATATACTTAGTGTCATTAACACTAATCTTAAGGTATATATTCGGTACGATAGTAGGAATAATATCACTTTTAGTTGTATTAATCGGTTTAGCATATATTACAATTGGACTTAACCGCCATAAAGTAGGAACATTAAGTAAATTTATTCGTGCTTTTTTGATTACTACGGGTCGCATGTATCCAATTCTTTATATGGCAATTTTTATTATGGGTGTAATACAAGAATACGTTAAAATAAGGTAGGAAAAATGAAATTTGAGCATACAACAGTCTTATTAAAAGAAAGTGTTAAAGGATTAAACATTTCTGAAAATAAAATTTATGTGGATGCAACGCTTGGGGGAGCGGGTCATTCAAGTTTAATTCAAGAAGAAATAACAAATGGACATTTATATTGTTTTGATCAAGATATTTGGGCAATTGAAAATGCGAAAAACCATTTTAAAGAAAGTGATAATGTAACAATTATTCAGAGTAATTTTGTTAATTTAAAACAAGAATTAGCAAAGTATAATGTCAATAAAATTGATGGAATTTTATTTGATTTAGGAGTTTCTTCGATGCAACTTGATCAAGAAGATCGTGGTTTTAGTTATATTCATGATGGACCACTTGATATGCGAATGAATCAAGATGCAACATTTACGGCAAAAAATGTTGTTAATGAATATAGTTTTCATGACCTTATGCATATTTTCAATAAATATGGTGAAGAGAAATTTTCTAAACAAATAGCACGGGCAATTGAAAGTAAGCGTGAGGAAAAACCAATTGAAACAACAAAAGAATTAACGGATATTATTTTAAATGCCATTCCGAAAAAAGCATTTTATAGTGCAAAGTCTCACCCCGCAAAACGAGTTTTTCAAGCAATTAGAATTGAAGTTAATAAAGAATTAGATGTATTTGAAGAGACATTAAAAACGGCATTTTCAATGTTAAATCCAGGTGGGAGAATATCAGTTATTACCTTTCACTCACTTGAAGATCGAATCTGTAAATACTATTTTAAAAAGTGGACAGAAATTGATCCGGAAATTAAAATGTTGCCAATGGTACCACCAGAGTATCAGCCCAAAGCCAAATTGATAAACCGTAAACCAATTTTACCGAGTGTTGAAGAATGTGAATATAATAGCCGATCACGTAGTGCGAAATTAAGGATATTAGAGAGGATATAATATGAGTTTTTTCGATCGATTAAAAGTTAGAATAGCATATCTATTTATTTTTATAGCGATTGTTGTCTATGTAATTTCAAAGAGTCAAACTTATGAAATATTAATTGAGACATCAGATATTCGGACAAAAATCAGTGAAATTGAAAAACAAGTTGATGAAATAACTGTTAAAATTAATACAGAAAATTCTAATGATCAAGTAAAGACGGACTATCCAGAACTTGATGTAGAAAATAACGTATATTATTTGGAGAAACATGAAGATTAAAAAGAAGAAAAAAAAGCTTAATACTAAAATTAAGCAACCAAAGAAAAAAACAGTTAAGAAAAGACTTGTAACAAAAGAGAAACAGGCAAAAATAGACCATAAAAAATCGACAGCGTTTATGATGATTTTTGGGGCTATTTTTGTTATTTTATTTATCGTTGCAACTTTGTGGACCCTAAGAATTCAAGTAAGTCATTCATTTGCTGGGACGGATTTACAAGCATATGCAAAAGAAATATATACAAAGAAAAAGACCATTAAATCAAACCGTGGTAATATTTATGATGCTAATGGTGAATCACTGGCGGTAAATATAAAAACTTATGATATTTATATTGTTTTAAATAATGGTGAAAAAAACGGTAAACTAACTGATGAAAATCGCCAAAAAGTAGGAAATATTATTATTGAAAACCTTGAACTTACTGAAAGTGATAAAGCTAAAAAACTAATTACATCACAATTATCACAAAAAGCAGATAGTAGTTATGCTCAAGTAGAAATCGGAATATACGGAAAAGGAATTTCAATTGAGCAAAAAGAGGCTATAGAAAAAGCACAAAAAGATGCAGGAATTAATGCCATTAAATTTACAGAAAACGTTGAACGTTTTTATCCGTTTGGTGATTTTGCCTCATATATACTTGGTTTTTCAATGAAAGATGAAAACGGAAATGATAATCCACAAATTGGTGTGGAATATAGTTTGGATGGTTATTTAAAAGGACGTGATGGTGAGCAGGTATCGCAAAGTGATATTAATAATATTCAAATTAATAAAGAACAATCGTTAATGATGGATAAAATGGATGGATCTGATGTTACCTTGACACTCGATAGTCAAATTCAACAATATGTCCAAACATTTATGGATAAGTATCTTGTTGGTGAAGATGAGGAGATGGCATTTACCGTTGTGATGGATGCAAATGATGGAGCAATTCTAGGAGCATATTCAACTCCTTCATTTAATCCAAATAAGCGTGATGTTCAAAATTATATTAATCCATATACAGACTTTTGTTATGAACCGGGTAGTACAATTAAGAGTTTTGTAATTGCCTCAGCAATGATTGAGGGAGCATGGAATCCAAATGAACTCGGTTCAACTGGAAAAAGAGAAAAAAATGATTGGGGAGCGGGAACATATGTTGCCGACTGGTTATATAATGATTATGGTCAGACTTGGGGAACAATTACTTGGGAACAAGGATTTTGGTATTCATCAAATACCATTATGACGCAAATTATTGATAAAATTGGTTACAACAAATGGCTTGATCATCTAACGGGAACATTTAAATTTGGAAAGCGTGTAGAGTCTCAATTTATGAAGAGTTCACCATGTTCAGTCAATCCACAATATCCATTAGATTTTGCAAATACTTCATTTGGTCAAGGGATGACAGTTAATGTTCTTCAATTATTAAGAGGATACAGTGTTTTTGCTACAGATGGTCAAATGTTAGAACCACATATTGTTAAAAAGATGACGGATTCTGAGACAGGAGAAGTTTTCTATACAAGTAAAAACGACCAGAGTTTGAAGCCAACAAAAACAGTAAACCAAGATGTTGTTGACCAAGTTCGTGATGAATTAGAACAAGCAGTGTATTACGAATCAGAAAAAGGTGGAATTTACAATGCGGTTGGTTTACCATATAAAAATAATAAAGTGAGAATCGGAGCAAAAACCGGTACTGCCCAAGTTGCAAGTAGTAGTGGTGGATATGCTAAGGGTGGAGACTTAATTCACTCAGTAATGGCGTTAGCACCAATTGATGATCCACAAATCCTTGTTTACACAGCAGTAGTTGCACCTAAGGATTCACCAGTTGAGAAAATGTCAAAATATGTAAATAATACTATTAATAGTACTTTAGATTATATGAACCATGCAAATAGTGATGTCGATTTAAATAAAATTGATAATAATCGTTACCAACTTTATAATAATGTTGGAAAAGATATTGATAAAATTGCAAATGATTTGAAAAAGGATGGAATTAAAGTAATTAAATTAGGAACAGGAAAAATTGCTTCACAATATCCAGCCAAAGCACAAATCATTTCGAAAGATGACACGGTAGTTCTTCGAGCAGTTGGTGATGTTAATGCAAGTATTATGAAAAACAAATCATATAATGAAGTTTATGGAATTTGTACAGTAATGAATTGGGAGTGTAAGTTAGAAGGAATTGGGACAGCAAGTAAAGTTGAAAATACTGGAAACAACAAATATACAATAAAATTTAAAGTTCCTGATGCAATAAAACCAAAGGAAAATAAGGAGAAAGATGCAAAGAATTCAAATTGATAAAGTAAAGCATATTACTAAAAATACAAATAATATTCAACCTGGTTCAGCCTATTTTTGTTTTAAAGGTGAAAAATTTAATGGTCATGATTTTATTCA
Source organism: uncultured Mycoplasmatales bacterium (assembly GCA_964522645.1). GTDB lineage: Bacteria > Bacillota_I > Bacilli_A > UBA3375 > UBA3375 > CAZFWW01. Next base: position 1,899 of record CAZFWW010000079.1, on the reverse strand, counting down.
AGAAGCTTTTAATAAAGGTGCAGTATATGTTGTAGGTGATGAAAGTCATAATATAGAAAATTATATTCAAGTTGAAAATGTCAATCAAGAAATGGCTCGCTTAGCAATGCAAGTATTTAATTTTAATCAAGATATGATGAAATTCATCGCCGTAACAGGAACGGACGGTAAAACCTCAACATCTTTAATTATTAGTGAAATTTTAAATAAATTTACAAAGGCATCATATTTAGGAACTAGTGGTTTGTTTATTAATGGTGAAGAACTAGAATATAACGGAATGACAACTCCATTTGCTGATGAATTATATAGTAATTTTGCAACTGCTAAAAAAAATCAAAGTGAATATTTTGTAATGGAAGCCTCATCGCACTCACTTGAACAAGAACGTGCATATGGTCTTAATTATGATATTGCAATTTTTACTAATTTAACTAGTGAACATATTGATTTTCATAAGACAATGGAAAATTATTATCAAGCAAAGGCTAAGTTATTCGACTTATTAAAACCAGATGGTATTGGGATAATTAATATTGATTCTGAATACGGTGAGCGTTTATATAATGAGAAAAAAAATCATCGTAAGTTAGTAACAATGGGAAAAAATGTTGAAGCTGATTATCAAATTACAAATATTAAAGAAACATTATCGGGAACAACATTTGATTTAACATATAAAGGAATAATTTATCCAGTGAAAACTAAATTACTAGTTGAGTTCAATGTTTATAATTTAACGCAGGCAATTGCCGCTTTACATCAATTAGGATATAATCTTGAAACAATTATTGAACTTGCTGATGGATTTGTTGTTGCCGGACGAATGGAATTAATTCGAAATGAAGAACTTGCAAATGTAATAATTGACTTTGCTCATACACCGGATAGTATTTTAAAAATCATGAAATTTGTCGAAAAATTAAAGACCAATGAACAAGTATTTGTTTTAACGGGAACAGCCGGAGAACGTGACAGTCAAAAACGTCCAGAAATGGGAAAAAACGCTGCAAGAGGTGCTGATGTTTTAATTTTAACTGAAGATGATCCACGTTCAGAAGACGTATTAGCAATTAATAATGACTTAAAAAAAGGAATTAATTTGGAAAGCGTACAAGTTGTTGAAATAGTAGATCGAAGAGCAGCAATTAAATATGCGCTCACAAATTCTAAAAATAATGATATAATAGTGATGTTGGGTAAGGGTGGTCAAAAAAAAATGTATTATGATGGCTACACAACTCAATATATTGAACGTGAAATAACAGAAGAATTAATAAAAGAGGTTATAAATGAACGAAAGTAAAACATATAAAGAGGCATCTAGTGAAACTCAAACTCTAGTTGAGATTAAAAGAGATCAAAATGATGTGTTAAAAGTTGAAGCAGAAAAAAAAATAGATAAAAAAAGAGCAATAGTATCATTTGAAAATGTTGGTCTAAAATACGATGATGAAGAAGAAATTTTCAAAGATTTAAATTTAAAAATCTTTGAAGGGGAATTCGTATACTTCGTTGGACAAAGTGGTGCCGGAAAATCATCACTAGCAAAAATGATTTATCGTGAAATCAAAGCAACTTCAGGAAAAATCTTTGTTGATGGTGAAAATATTACTGAAATGAGTAGTAATGATATGCCATATTTAAGACGTAAGGTTGGAGTAATCTTCCAAGATTATAAATTACTAAAAGATAAAACAATTTATGAAAATGTAAAATACTCACTTGATGTAACAGGATATGAAAAAACAAAACGTGAAGAACAAGTTTTAAAGACATTAAAACGTGTTGGTATTTTAGAACATAAAGATAAGTATCCAAGTGAATTATCAGGGGGACAACAACAAAGGGTAGCAATTGCCCGTGCAATTGTTGATGATCCAAAAATTATTGTTGCCG
>CAZFWW010000078.1:4838-6155 GCA_964522645.1 uncultured Mycoplasmatales bacterium | reverse complement strand
TATATGAATTTACAAGCAGAAATTAAAAAAATTAATGCTGAAATTAAAATTGAGTTAACAAAAGAAGAATTAGCTCCATATTTAGAAGCAGCTTTAAATAAAAAAATCGCATCAATCGAAGTTGATGGATTTAGAAAAGGAAAAATGCCAAAAAGTATGTTTTTAAGTAAATATACAATCGGTGCAGTTTATCCTGATGCAATTGATGAGGTATTAAATGCAGTTTATCCAAAGTTAGTTGTTGAGCATAAATTAAACGTTATTGCAGCACCTGAATTTAATTGGGAAACAATTAAAATTGATGAAAATGAAGGATTCTTTGTTGAAGGATCAGTTGATATCTTACCAGAATTTGAAGTTTCAGGATATAAAGAAGCAAAAGATAAATTTGAATTAGAAAAAGTAAAAGTTACAAAAAAAGATGTTGAATCTGAAATTAAAAAATTAGTTGAGCATAAAGCAACTATCGAAGTTAAAGAAGATGCTGCTGCTGATGGTGACATCGTTGTAATTGACTTTGAAGGATTTGTAGATGGTGAAGCATTTGAAGGTGGAAGAGGTGAAAACTACCCACTTACACTTGGATCAAACTCATTTATTCCTGGATTTGAAGATCAATTAGTTGGAACAAAAGAAGGGGATAAAGTTGATGTTGTAGTTACATTCCCAGAAGAGTACCATGCTGAGAACTTAAAAGGAAAAGAAGCAACATTTAAATGTACAGTTCACGAAGTTAAAGTTAAAAAGCCAGTACGTTTAACAAAAGAAGTAATTGCCGAGATTAAAGAATATGAAGCAACAAATAAAGAAGAATTAATTGAAGCAGTAGAAAAAGATATGCTTGCAAAACGTGAAGAAAATGCAAAAAACGTTTATCAAAACCAAGTAATTACAAGTTTAATTGAAGCAGCAGAAATTCAAGCTCCAGCTTCAATGATTAAGCAAGAAACAGATTTTACAATTGAAAACTTTAAAAAACAAGTTTCAGCTCAAGGAATTGAGTTCGATATGTACTTACAAATGATGGGTGCAACAGAAGAAGCGTTACGTATGGATATCGATCGTGAATCAAAGCGTAAAATTGAAGAAATGTTATTAATGGATGCAATCGTTAAAGCAGAAAAAATTGAAATTACTGATGAAGAAGTAAGTGCTAAAGTTAAAGAATTAGCTGAAGGTGCTGGAATGTCAGAAGAAGAAGTTGTTAAAGCTTTAGGTGAAACAGATCGATTAAAACGTGATATGGCATTTGATAAAGCATATAAATTAGTTTTAGGAGAGTAAAATGCAAAAAAAAATGAAGTATTGTTCATTCTG
>CAZFWW010000078.1:0-4738 GCA_964522645.1 uncultured Mycoplasmatales bacterium | reverse complement strand
GGAATTGAATCAATTGTTAAAAGTCGATTTAATCAACGAAAAATTGGTTTTCTAGATGAGCAAAAACAAGTTGTTTTATCAGAAAAAGAAATATATCAAAATATTAATAGTGAGGACGTGACTAATTTTGGTTTGATTCCAGAATTTGTTGGTCGTCTAAATAATATTGTTGCTCTTGAGCCACTAGAAATAAGCGATATGGTTGAGATTTTAGTGAAACCAAAAAATGCATTAATAAAACAATATGTAAAATTATTAGAACTTGATGATGTTGAATTGGAATTTACGGATGATGCTTTAACAGAGCTTGCTAAACAAGCACTTGCAAGAAAAATAGGTGCTCGTGGATTAGCAGCAATGATTGAAAAATTAATTCGTGATGTCATGTTTGAAACACCAAGTAGTAAAACAATTGCTAAAATTACAATAACTGAAGCTGTTGTCAAGGGTGAACAAAAACCAATTAAAACCAAAAAGCCAGCAAAAACTAAAAAAGAGAATAAAGAGGATAATAAATGATTAGAGTAACAGATGCTGAATATATAATTAGTGCCGTTAGTGAGGGAGGATATCCTGATCACGAACGACAAGAAATAGTATTACTTGGTCGTAGTAATGTCGGAAAAAGTACTTTTATTAATCGGTTTACCAAGCGAAAAAAACTTGCATATACATCAGCTAAACCTGGAAAGACACAGACACTGAATTTTTTTAATATCAATGAAGAATTATGTTTTGTAGATGTTCCGGGGTATGGTTATGCACGTGTAAGTAAAAAACAACGTGAAGCGTTTGGAAAGATGATTGAAGAGTATTTAACGACAAGAAAGTTACTTAAGTTTGCCGTTTTATTAGTCGATTTTAAAGTTGGGCCAACTGCAGATGATATTTTAATGTATAATTTCTTGAAATATTATGGAATAAAAGTAATTGTAATTGCTACGAAAAAAGATAAAGTTAAAAATTCTCAGCATCACAAACAAACTGTAATGATAAAAGAAAAACTGGATTTAGCACCAGAAGATATATTGTATCCTTACAGTAATCAAAATAATAAAGATGTCGATATTATTCATCAAATGTTTAGTGAACAATTACAAGAAGTAAACTAAAGCCTTTGCTTTAGTTTATTTATAATTAATAACACATATCATAATATCATGATATAATAATTAAGAAAGTGAGAATAGTGGAACTAATCAGATTAAATAAAGCAATAAGTGAGTCAGGGAAGTACTCAAGACGAGAAGGTGATCGTTTGATTGCTGAAGGACGTGTAAAGGTAAATGGAGAAATTGCTCCGATGGGGCTTAAAGTTACCCGTGATACTGATATTTATGTGGATGATGCGTTAATTAATAAACGAGATGACTTAGTTTATATTATGTTAAATAAACCACGTGGGATTACATCAACAACTGATTTAAAAGATAATACAAATATTGTTGATTACATTAAGCATGAAAAACGCATTTTTCCAATTGGAAGGCTCGATAAACCTTCAACTGGACTGATTTTATTGACAAATGATGGTGATATTGTTAATAAGATATTGCGTTCAGAAAATAATCATGAAAAAGAATATATTGTTCGAGTAAATAAGCCAATTACCCGTAAATTTATTAGTGATATGGCAAGTGGTGTACCAATTATGGGAACAACAACTAAAAAATGCAAAGTAGAAAAGTTAACTACATTTAAATTTAAGATTATTTTAACAGAAGGATTAAATCGCCAAATTCGTCGTATGTGTGCCTATTTTGATTATGAGGTATATGATTTACATCGGGTACGAATTATGAATATAGAACTTGGAGAATTACCAAATGGTGAATGGCGTGATTTAGAGCTAAGTGAACTTGAAGAACTCAAGCAATTAATAAATAATTAGGGGAGTAAATAATGTATAGTAGTAGTGAAATAATAGTAGCATTTCTTTTGACATTATTTGCTGGATTAGCAACAACAATTGGTGGTCTAGCAGTTTATTATAAAAAAGAGTTTTCAAATAAATTTTTATCTAATGCCTTAGCGTTTTCAGCAGGAGTAATGATTTTTGTTTCTTTTGTGGAAATATACCAAAAAGCAAATGATAATATTGCGCAAACATATGAAGGGAAAATCGCAACATTAATAACAATGGCAAGTTTCTTTTTTGGTATTTTAATTATTGGGATAATTGATAATTTAATTCCTAAACAGGAAAATCCACATGATATCCAATCTGAAGCTGAAATCGAAAAAGAACTGTCAAGTGTTGATAAAAATTTACTCCGAATGGGTGTATTTTCTGCACTAGCAATTGGGATTCATAATTTTCCCGAAGGACTTGCTACATTTGTCATGGCACTTGATGATCCTGCGACTGGTATTAGTATTGCAATTGCGATTGCCATTCATAATATCCCCGAGGGTATAGCGGTCTCGATTCCAATTTATTATGCAACAAAAAATCGAAAAAAAGCTCTAAAATATTCATTTTTGTCAGGTTTATCTGAACCAATCGGAGCATTAATTGGTTATTTAATTTTAATGCCAATTATCAGTCCTCTAGTAATGGGAATTATCTTTGCAGCAGTTGCCGGAATTATGATTTATATTAGTCTTGATGAATTATTACCAGCCGCTCATCGGTACGGTAATGATCATGTTGTGATTAATTCACTAATAGGCGGAATGTTTATTATGGCAATTAGTTTATTTTTATTTTGTTAATTAAATAAAATTCTAATTATTTTATAAATATATTATATATTACTATAACTATTTTTCGTGATTTAGAAAATATAAAATAGGAATTGAAAGTACTTATCCTGATTTTTATTAACGGTTTTATCTTGAGAGTTATTTGTTTAGAGTTGTGTGTTATGATAAAGTTAAAACTTATGATAATTATAAAAAAGGAGAAAATATGTTAAACAATTTATTTGGAAATTCAGAAGCAAAAACAGGTTCAAATGCACTATTACCATTCATGAGCGAAGGTGAAGAAATCTTTACAGTTTTAAAAATGTATCGTGATGAAATTGCTTTTACTTGTAAAGGAATTTATATTATTGATGTTCAAGGAATGACAGGAAAAAAGGTGAGTGTTACGTTTGTACCAAAAAAACACATTGAGCATGTTACTTTTGAAACAGCCGGTGTAGTTGATATGGACTGTGAAATTGGTTTGACAATCCGTGGAATGCAAGATTTAAAAATTAATATTGCGCGCAAAAATAGCAATTTAATATCAGAGTTAGTTATTTACATAAAAGATAATTACTTAGCATAAAATAAGCCAGTTGGCTTATTTTTTAATAACATTTTAAGATATTATTGGATATGATTTTAGAACATGTTATAATTTAATTATTGATAATGGAATTAAAAGTTTGTTTTAAGGAGGAATGATTATGTTAAAGGGAAAATTATTAAGTGAGTACCAAAATTGCAGGATAGTAGTAGATGATTCTGAGAAAGTTTCAAATTTTCAGCAATTTTATCAGCAAATTAATCCTTTATTAAAACTTCATGAAATTGACTTTAAATATCAAAAACAAGGATGCAAACGAGCAGGAGCAGCCAAACTTGTTCGGACTAATCAAATAATGAAATATACAATTTTAATTGACTCGCAGATTGGTGAATGTGCTAAGATAAATGTATTTATTCATGAATTGATGCATATTTTACTTGACCATTTAGTACCCAAACAAGAAAATAATTACTATTTGACTGGACCGCAAAAGGAGTTTGTAGTTGATTATTTAGCTGAATATCATACGAAGAAACTAACAGGATTGAGTTTACAGGATTATGCTCATGAATACCAACGACATCGTGTAGAGTCTTATCGTGTAGATTGGATTAAAAATGCCCGAATTAATTCAAAGCAAATTAAAATAATTGAACTTCAAATTAATTATGGTAAAGAATTATTAGATCGTTATTTTAAGAACTAAGTAAATAATGCTGAGGTTTTATTTAAATAAAACGAGAATTATAGTTGTAATTAAGTGTAAAAACGAAAAATAATTCACTTAACTTGATAATACTTGTGATATCATTAAGCATCAGTAGTGAAAGGCGAAAAAAATTTTGGTATACTATGGATATAAAGATACCAGGAGGAATTATGAAAGTAGCTACACAGCAAGAAAAAAACTTAGCAAACATGTTAGATGGATACATGACAAAGGGTGGACACCACTTAAATATTAACGTATTTAATCGTGAAACATTATTAGATGCACAAAAGCATCCAGAAGAATATCCACAATTAACAGTTCGTGTATCTGGATATGCTGTTAACTTTATTAAGTTAACAAAAAAGCAACAAGATGATGTAATTGCCCGTACTTTCCATAATCATATGTAATTTTGATTAGAGTATAAAAAAGTGTTAGTTTAACTAACACTTTTTTTATTGAGATTAAAATTTAAACTTTGTTGATAAATTTAAAACTAAAATATTTCGGAAGGAATACACAATATGAGTATTGGAAAATAACATCGTTTTCCAGCCAGCCAATTTGTTCAAGAGTTCCAAGTCCTGTTGGTTCAGAAATTTCTAAATAATAATGATCGATGTCTGTTGAATTTTTACACCCTATTAAATCGTGTGAATGTGATATTTGAGGTCCATTTTTATTTATAAATTCAAATAATGAATTCACAAGATCCTTTTCAGTTAAAGTTGGATATAATTTTACTGGAATATAAGTTTTTTCATATTGAATTGGTTTTTCATCAA
>CAZFWW010000077.1:0-6172 GCA_964522645.1 uncultured Mycoplasmatales bacterium | reverse complement strand
ATTATTATTTACAAGCAATTGCTTCAATTTCTACAAGTGCTCCCTTTGGTAAATCTTTTACTGCAAATGCTGCACGTGCTGGATAGTTATCAACAAAATATTGTCCATATACTTCATTCATCGCTGCAAAATCTTCAATATTATGTAAATAAATTGTTGTTTTTACGATATCTTCTAACTTAAATCCACCTTCTTCTAGAATAACCTTTAAATTTTTCATTGATTGCTTTGTTTGCTCTGCAACATCATTTGATGGAAATTCTCCTGTTGATGGGTCAATTGGTAATTGCCCCGAAACAAAAATCATATTTCCATTTGCTACCGCTTGCGAATATGGTCCAATCGCTGCTGGTGCTTTTTCTGTATTAATTACTTTATTCATTTTTCCTCCACTTTGTTTATTTTCTTTCTCTGATAAAAATTTATTATCACAATGAGATATTTTTATTTTACTATAATTTTTTGCCGATGTCAACCCATTAGTAGCAATATTTTTTTCAAAAAAGTAGTCTTTTTGAATTAAACATAAAAAAAGTCCGACTTAAGTCGGACTTTTAATTTGCACACTAAAAAAGCTCGATATAAATCGAGCTTTTTATATTTTAATTATTCTTTACAATGTGTAAATAACGATACACTGTTGGTTCTGATACGAAAAGTCTTTTGGCTACATCACTTACTGCACCCTTAATTAAGAAAATTCCTGTATCATCAAGCATTTTTACTACTTCTAGTTTTTCTTCTAATGACATTCGTTTTGGTGATACATTAAATGAATTTATAATATCATCAATACTATTTACTTTTAATTCATCACTACTTTGTGAAAATTTTTCTGCTGTTACTTTGGTATCAATATTACCAATTTCATGTTCTAATATACTTTCAATATTATCTTTTAAGTTTTTCAACTTGCTAATGTTACGATTAATACAAAGCATTCCAATTATTTCTTCTTTATCATCTTTGACAAAATATGTTGATGACTTAATATCAAGTCCTGAATCAGATATTCCTTTATAATTATAAACATAATCTTGACCCTTATTTTTATTTTGTAATGTTGATAACACTAAGTTTGTTGCTGGTGCTCCCACTTTTCGATTACTAATATGACCATTGGCAATCGCAATAACTGATGACTCTAAATTTGAGACATCGTGTAAAACAATTTCCGTGTCCTTCCCTAAGGAATGACCTAAAAATTCTACAATCATTATATATTTTTCTAATTCTTTATTCATCTCAATTCTCCTTTAACCGTTATATTTAATTGTTAATTTATTCATTTACTTCAATTAACATCATTCTACTAAAGTTATATTAACTAATTGTTACTTTATGTTTATAATACATAAATTTTTTACACAATCTTATTATAACATATATGACAAAGAATTGGTTTTAATTATACACGCTTATGTATAATTGTGTGATGTTATTTAATTACATCTGTTATTTTTATTGTTCCAACTTCATGATTAACAATTATTTTTTCACCTTTTTTTCCTTCAATTAGTGCTACTACCTCTTCGGCAGCTAAAGATCCAATTTGATAAAAATCTTGTTTAACTGTTAAAAATTTATCATCTACGTAAGCCATTAAATCGATTCCATCAAAACCACAAACCGGTCGATCGATTTTCTTTTGTTTTAACGCACGCATTACACCTATTGCCATTAAATCTGATGCACAAATAATTAATTGATAGAATTGTCCATGCTTTGTTGCTAATTGTTGTGCTGTTAATTCTGAATACATTCCATCCATAATTGTAATATCTAAATTTTGATTTTCTGCTAAATCTTTAATTGCTGCTAAGCGTTCTTGACCTGAATCACTTCCATCTTCTCCGGATATATATAATATTTTCGTTGGTCGATAGCGATTAATCATTTCAGTTGCTATTTCTGCTTGAGCTTGATAGTTATCAACACTAATACAACTTGTACTTGTATTAACAACATCTTTATCAATCACAACAACTTTAAAATCTTGATTCCAAATCATTTTATCTATTGCTGATATATTACTCGGAAATCCAAATAATATCAGACCATTAATTCCTCTTTTACGTAAATACATTGTTGCTTCTTCAAAACTTTTTTCTTCAAACATATTTGTAAATATTGTTATAACTTCTATTTTCATTTCTTCTAAACGATCACTCGCTCCAAGAATATAATTAATATTTAAACCATCTATTGGCTGATTACTATTTCTCGGGGAAACTACTACTGCAATTTTTTTGGTATTTGCTTTTGATAACGCCACCGCAATTTGATTAGGGTAATAATTAAGTTCTCTTACGGCATCATTTACCCTTTTTTTTGTTTCTTCACTAATTGTATCGTAACCATTTAATACTTTTGACACTGTCGACTTAGAAACACCCGCTTTTTTTGCAACATCATTTATTGAAGACATTTTTCTCCTTTACTCTACAAACTGATCTACCGCAATAAATTTATTAATTTCTTTTTGGAATTTAAATTCTAATTCTCCCGTTGCACCATTACGGTGTTTTGAAATTAATAATTGCGTTTTTCCCTCATAAATCTCTTCTTCTCCGAGTTCAATATTATCTCCATAATATTCAGGACGATAAAGCATCATAATGATATCTGCATCTTGCTCAATTGCCCCTGATTCACGAATATCTGACATCATTGGCTTTTTGTCTGCACGTTGCTCAACTCCACGTGAGAGTTGTGATAATGCAATTACTGGAACTTGGAGTTCCTTTGCAAGTGCTTTTAATTCACGTGAAATTTCACTTACTTCTTGTTGACGATTGTCTCCACCTGTTGCTGTTGTAATTAATTGTAGATAATCAATTGCAATCAAATCAAGACCACGTTCCAGTTTTAACTTTCGACACTTACTTTTAAGTTCTCCAATTTTAATTCCTGGTGTTTCATCAATATGAATATTATATTCATTTAATTTTTCATATCCATAATAAACTTGTTCTTCTTCATCTGGTGATACTTTTCCGGTAAATAAATTCCCAATCGGTACCGCTGATTGCATCGCAAGCATTCTTGTAAGTAATTGGTCTGCACCCATTTCTAGTGAGAATATTGCGACTGATGCATTGTTATTATTTGTATTTGCTGCTACATTTCGAGCTAAATTTAAAACAAAGGCCGTTTTCCCAACAGAGGGACGTGCAGCAATAATAATTAAATCTGATTTTTGCAAACCATTTGTTAATCGATCCAAGTTTTTGAAGCCTGTCGCAAGACCACGCATCTTAACTCCACCCATTGCCACACGTTTTTTAAACTCTTCATGCGAATGTTTAATCAAATCTTGCCAATTAATAAACTCTTCACTACGTGTTAATTTTCCAAGATCAAATATCTCTTTTTCTGCTAATTCAATTAATTCAGCTGAGTCTTTGGCTTCATAACCTGATTGCAAGATTTTAGCTGAACGATTAATTGTTTCACGAATTAAATATTTTTCATAGACAATGTTTGAATATTCTTCAATATTAATTGCAAATGAAACCATCTCAGTCAGTTCAACAACATATTCCATTCCACCAATTAAAAGTAGACTTTCATTTTTTTCTAATTGCTCTTTTAATGTAAATAAATCAATATTAATATGGTTACGATGTAAATCTACTAACGCTTGATATATTAATTTATTGGTTTGATCATAGAAAAACTCCGGGTGAATTTTCTCACTCATTTTCACAATTTCATTTGGATCATTAATAATCGAACCAATTAATGCTTGTTCTGCTTCAATACTATGAGGCATTTTTTTATTTGCCATTATTTTTCCTCAACTTTAATTTTGATTTCTGCTACTACTTCTTTATGTAATTCAATTTTAACACGATCATAACCTAAGTGATTAATCGCATCACCTTGAATACTTCTTTTATCGATATTATATCCTTGTTTTTTTAATTCTAAATTAATTTGTTTCGAAGAAATCGAACCAAATACTTGACCATTTTTCCCGGCTTTTAAATTAAAAACAAATTCTTTTGCTTCAAGTTCAGCTTTCATTTTTTTCGCTTCTTCTAATTCTTTTTGATATTTTTTTTCATCTTCTGCTAAACGTTTTTTCAACTGACGCATATTACTTTTATCAGCTTCAACTGCTAAGTTTTGTTTAAATAAAAAATTATTTGCATAACCCTGTGATACTTCAACAACTTCATTTTTATTTCCTACTTTTTTAACATCTTCTAATAATATAACTTTCATTTTATTCACCTTTCTTTTCATAATTAACAATTCTGTTAATTAATAATTCTTTATTTTCAAAAGATAAGATTCCTGCACCTTGACGTGCATGTCCTCCTCCTCCAAACTCTTCTATTAATATTTTACTATTTATTTTTCGGTTTGAGCGAATTTTAACTTTATACATTCCTTTTTTTGTCGGACAAATAATTACTGAACAGTCTATTTTCTTAATTTCCTGCATATCATTACAAATTTGCGACAATAAAATATCTCCATGTTCGACATTAAGCTCAATTAATGAAAAATTGTTAATCACATTAACTTGCGATAAAATTCGGTGTTTAATTTTATATTCATCCAAATCCATATATTCTTTTTCACGAGCTTCGGAAATACTCCCACCGGCTGCTACAAAATAACTTAAATTTTCTATCGCATTACTGTCAATTCGATATTTCATGTTATTCGTATCTGTTAAAAATCCTAGAATTGCTAAGTTTGCAAGTCGTTTTTCACCTTTAATTGATACTTTAGCTGCAATTAACATTTCTCCCATCATTTCAACAGTACTAGTTGCACCCGGTTCAATCCAACTAAAAATTGTTCGTTTAATATAATCAACTGGTGTTTGGTGATGATCGAAAATAATAACATCTTTAATTTGTTCTAAAATTCGGGGGTGAGAGATTATTTTTGTTGATTGTGTATCAAGAACAATTAAAATATTTCGCTTAGTTTGATCAATAACATAGTTTTTTTGGTAATTTAAATTTTTTTCAGCAATTAATTCTTCTTCTAAATCTGCTGAAATTTTTTCATCTACTATTAACCTAATTTCAACTTCGTCGGTTTTTTCTTTTAGCAATTTTGTAAGTAAAATCATTGATGCAATTGCATCACTATCAGGATTACGGTGCGTTACTATATAAACAATTTCCCTCTTATTAATTACATTAACAAGTGTATTCACCATTACTCTTGATTTCATTTTCAAGTTACCCTTAATCATGTTCATCGAACCACCATAGTAACTCGTAATTTCATTTGCAAATATTACAACTTGAGCTCCACCACGAGTAATTGCTAGTTCAAATGCTTCTTCTGCTTTTTTTCCAGTAGTTTTAATTGATTCATATTCACAAGCAATCCCCATTGAATAAGTAACCATTATTTCTTGTTCTTGATATCTCTTCATTATTTCATTAATCTGGCTAAAATTAGTATTTTTAAATTCATCAAGAACTGATGTTGGAATAATTAATTGAAAACGATCTTGACGAATAGCTTGATAATAGACATCCTTTTCTTCAAAAAAGGCAATTAATTCTCCTGGTAAATCTTTTTCAAAAATAATTAAATTTTCATCACTTAGATTATTACGCATATAATGATAATTATCAATCTGAAATATTGCTACATTTGCTCGTGTTTCACGCAAACTAGTAATTTGACGCGTTTCTTTAGTAATATTTTCAATAATATATAAATTATTCTTTTTTGTCACTTGATAAATATTGTTATTATATTTAAATCGATCGTCTGTATCTATTTGATCTAAATTAATTTCATCAATCTTTTGATTTTGCAATAATTCCGGAAATTCTTGGTAACAAAAATCGTTTGCCCATAAAACACGATCTTTTTTAGTAATTAATACTGCAAATTTCTCATTATCAGTTAGTTCCATTTTTGCAATTTTCAAATTAGTTTTAACATATCTTTTTGTTTCTTCTTGATTAATAATTTGCCCAATGAAATAATACATTATCACAATTAATACAAGAGTAAAAAACATTGTTACAGCTGGTATTTGATAAAGATATACCACTGAAAATATAACTATTAACGTTATTAAGGTGATTAGTTCTTTTTTAAATTTCATTTTCCACCCTACTTTCTTCGTTTTCTATTTATTAGAAATAATCACACAGAAAACTGTGTGATTACTTAAATTATCTTT
>CAZFWW010000076.1:0-6257 GCA_964522645.1 uncultured Mycoplasmatales bacterium | reverse complement strand
TGTATTAATAATTATAGGAGGACAAATGTCAATTATTTTAGATGTATATGCTAGAGAAGTTTTAGATTCTCGTGGTAACCCAACTGTTGAAGTTGAAGTTGTTACTGAAGAAGGTGGATTTGGACGTGCACTAGTACCAAGTGGTGCTTCAACAGGTGAATATGAAGCAGTAGAATTACGTGATGGGGATAAAACACGTTACTTAGGTAAAGGTGTTTTAAAAGCAGTAGAAAACGTAAATGAAGTAATCGCTCCAGAAGTAATCGGTATGGAAGTAACTGAACAAGTTGCAATCGACAAAATGATGTGTGAATTAGACGGAACTGAAAACAAAGGTAAGTTAGGTGCTAACGCAATCTTAGGTGTTTCAATGGCTGTTGCTCACGCTGCTGCTGATGAGTTAGGATTACCTTTATACAAATATTTAGGTGGATTCAATGCAAAAGAATTACCAGTACCAATGATGAACATTATCAACGGTGGGGAACACGCTGATAATAGTGTAGATATTCAAGAATTTATGATTCTTCCAGTTTCTGCACCAAACTTTAAGGAAGCTATCCGTACAGGAGCAGAAATTTTCCACGCATTAAAATCAGTTTTAAGTGCAAAAGGATATTCAACTGCTGTTGGTGATGAAGGTGGATTCGCACCAAACTTAAAATCAAATGAAGAAGCATTAGAAGTAATCATCGAAGCAATCGAAAAAGCTGGATACAAAGCTGGTGAAGATGTAATGTTAGGAATGGATGCAGCAAGTAGTGAATTCTATTCTAAAGAATCAGGAAAATATGAATTAAAAGGTGAGGGTGTAACATTAACTTCTGAAGAATTAGTTAAGTTATATGCTGACTGGTGTGAAAAATACCCAATCATTTCAATCGAAGATGGATTAGATGAAAACGACTGGGATGGACACAAATTACTAACAGAAACTTTAGGGGATAAAGTTCAATTAGTAGGAGATGATTTATTCGTAACAAACACTAAAAAATTAGCTGAAGGTATTGAAAAAGGAATTTCTAATTCAATCTTAATTAAAGTAAACCAAATTGGTACTTTAACAGAAACTTTTGAAGCAATTGAAATGGCTAAAGAAGCTGGATACACAGCAGTTATTTCTCACCGTTCAGGAGAAACTGAAGATGCAACAATCGCTGATATTGCAGTTGCAACAAACGCAGGTCAAATTAAAACAGGTTCTGCTTCAAGAACTGACCGTATTGCAAAATATAACCAATTATTACGTATTGAAGACGAATTAGAAGGTGTATCAATCTACAAAGGAAAAAATACATTCTATAATTTAAATAAATAATTATTAAATAAGTATTTAGTAAAGAACTCAATTTATGAGTTCTTTTTCTTTTGCAATTTAAGTATAATTATCGATGTGAATATCAAGAATAAATTAGTGTGAAATAACGGATAATTTAGAGATATTAAAAAAGAAAAGTGAAAACAAATAAAATTGTTTTCACTATAATAAATAAAAATATTTATTTAGAAAATTTTGAAATAAAATTAATGAAAAAACTTGTAATACCATCAAAATCAAATGCTTTCATTTCGGTTGAAATTAAATTAACAGTAGCATTTAGTGCTAAATAAAATATATATAATGATAGGATTAAAATTAGAATCCAGAAAATAAATCTTTTACTCATTATTTACCTCCCAAAAGGTAGCGGTTAATAACGTCACGAAGTAATTGCAGTAATGCTAAAAAAGAGCTATAAACAAGATAAATACTAATGTTTAGCACAATTAAAGCAGTGTTTAAATCTTGTGATGAAAGGGGTGAAAAATAGATAGCAATAGATGCAAATAAACAGACGAACATAATTAAGAACGCAACTAACTTAAGTGGGAAAATTAAGACCCAATAATAGATTACTTGAAATAATTTATTGTGTGCTGTATCAAAGCGAGTTTTGGTATTTGGACTCTGATTAAGACTACCTGATACTTCGTTTGGAGTTGAAACGATTTGAGGAGTATCACTTGAAAGTGGTAGTCTATCAACGTTAATCATTTGGTCATTTTCTTCAATAGTTAAAGAGTTATTCACATTATGTGAATTAACCTCATATTTTAAATAATCTTCAAGAAACTTTTGGGGTTCTCCAAGCAATTCAATGATTTCATCTTCATGGTTATTTTTAGTGAAATCCATCAGTGATGAAATAATTTGATGGCGTAGTTCTGTCGGAATATTTTGTTGTTCCATCTGTAATTTGATTTCTTGCAAATATTTATCCATGTATTCCTCCTATTTAAAAGCTAAGATATTATCAATTTTTGTTAATAGTAAATCAATTGATTCTTCATCATACACATCATATTCATTTGAGCTAATACGTAGTAAACGGGTTTGGTTAAAAGTTTCAATCCAGTTATTATAACGATTATGCAATTCTTTCCAGTAAGCAACATCAGTATTGATTTCCATATCACGCCCACGTTCATTAATGCGATTAAGAATTGAATCTAAATCGGATTCTAGATAAATTACAATATCAGGATCATTAAAATATGGTGAATAAACCATTGCTTCAAATAAATCACGATATGTTTGATAATCATCATCATTCATTTTTCCTGTTTCATAATTCATTTTAGCAAAAATTTCCAGATCTTCGTAAATAGTACGGTCTTGGATGTATCCACCACCATATTCGAAAATTTTCTTTTGGGCTTTAAATCTTTCAGCAAGAAAGAAAGTTTGCAAGTGAAAACCGTAACGTTCAAAATCGTGGTAATATTTTTCAAGATAAGGGTTATTATCAACAGTTTCAAATGACGTTTTAAAATTTAAACGTTCAGCTAATTTTTGGGTAAGGGTACTTTTCCCTACTCCAACAGTTCCAGCGATTGCAATAATTGTGTTTGGTTTAATGTGTTTATATTTCATATAAGCTCCTTTGTTTTGGTATTAATTTTATTGATAATCAATTGTCGATCTTTAGGGTTATTAATAAAATCAATTTGATCACATTCAATAATTAAGTAATTATTAGGTCGCTCTTTGGCGTATTCTTCAAGGTATTTATCATATGATGAAATAAGATATTGTAAATATTCATCATTGATATCTTGTTCAAAGTTGCGGTTTCTTTTTTTAATTCTTGTCCGTAAAGTATTTAAATCGGCTCTCAAAAAAATGGTTAAATCATTCTCAGTTAAATCTCTCTTTAAGTTGGTATAAATAGTATTGAATTTATTATATTCAGAAGCATTTAAAGTTTTTTCGGCAAATATTTTGTTTTTATAAATATCATAATCAGCAACAAAGTTATTTTGTTGTGATAATTTCGTTTCAAGTGCTTTAAGTTGCATGTAACGATGAGTTAAAAAATACATTTCCGTTTGAAAAGCCCAACGGCTTTGGTCTTGATAAAAACGCTCTAAAAAGGGATTTTCTGTTATAATTTCATTAATAAGAGAAAAGCTAAATTCGTTATGGATTAAATTTGCTAAAGAAGATTTTCCGGCTCCGATTGGTCCTTCGATAGTAATATACATATATAATTCCTCCATGAAGAATATTATAGCAATTTAGAAAGGTGTTTGGTAAAATGTCAAATTTTATTTTAAAAATGATTGCATTAATTACAATGACAATTGATCATATGGGGGTTTTTATCTTTCCAGGAATGGTTGAGTTTAGAATAATCGGAAGGTTATCGTTCATTTTATATGCATTTTTATTAACAGAAGGTTTTATCAATACGAGTAATCGCTATCGTTACATTAACCGGTTGGCAAAAATGGCAATTATTAGTCAGTTAGGGATGTTAATCCCGGGAGTCGTTTATCCTGGAAATATCTTTTTCACATTAACAATCGGATTATATGGTTTGATTTTGCTAGAAAATAAGGAATTTATTAAGTATGCATTTTTACTAGGAATAAGTTATTTTTTACCAATCGATTACAGTATTTATGGAGTTGCACTAATTGGTTTGTTTTATCTAATTAAAATGTATAAATTAAATTACATTGTTCAAATCATCTTATTTACCCTTTTAAATTATTATGCTATTACTTATTTGAATTTTTCTTCGATTACTTACTATAGTACAATATCACTTGTGTTAACTTGGTTTTATTCTGGTAAGCGTGGATACAATTCTCCATTCATGACAACAGTCTTTTATTGGTACTATCCGGTTCATTTTGGACTGCTATATTTAATCGGAACATTTCTCATTTAATCAATCACAGAAATTTTGATTTTTTGTTATAATAAGATAGTTAAGAAGAAAAAGACTCACTTATCAAAGTGAGAAATTGGGGAATGAATGAAGAAACTAGATAACAAACGAATTATGATATACGGTTATGGAGTTACAGGTCAAGATGTAGCGAATGTTTTTACAAAGAAAAAAATTAATTATTTCGTTGTTGATGATTCATTATCAATTGAAACAAAACAAAAGTTAATAGCACAAAACATAAAGTTTTATTCGGCACAAGATTTTTTAAAAATCCAACCAGAATATGATTTAATTGTTAAAAGTCCTGGAATTAAATATGATAATGAATTATTAAAGTCAGTACCAAACCAAAAAATCATTAATGATATTGAAATTACCCACCACTTAATTACAAATACAAAGACAAAAGTAGTTGCGATTACTGGAACAAATGGTAAGACATCAACAACATCATTTATTACAACATTATTAAATAGTGTTGGTTATAAAGCATATAGTTGTGGAAACATTGGAATTTCACCAATCCGTGTGTTAGATGAACAAGAAGATGTTGATTTTCTAGTAATGGAACTTTCATCATTTCAGTTAAAAGCAATAGATGAGTTTCGTGCCGATTATGCATTTTTCTTGAATTTTGCCCCAGATCATTTAGACTTTCATCCAGATTTAGAAGATTATTACCAATCAAAGTTGAAAATTGTTAAAAATCCACCAAAATCAAACATCCTTTATGCAGGGGAACAACTTTCTGGTATAAATAATGTTAAAGTATGTAATGTGACTCAAAATATTCCCCAAAGATTAACTCATGATTTAAAGGGATTAAGTCTTGTAAATATGAATTTGATTTATCAATTTGCACAAGAACTTGATATTAGCGATGAACAATTTATTAGTGCTCTAGAAAATGAATATCACGGTCTAGAACATCGCTGTGAATATGTAGGAATGAAGTCAGGAATAAAGTTTTATAATGATTCAAAAGCAACGAACGTAGAATCAACAAGAATTGCTCTTGAACAATTAACAAATATCATTTTACTTGTTGGTGGAAGTGACAAGGGTGAAGATATGACTCGTTTAAATCAATATGCTAAAAATGTCAAAGAAACAATTGCATATGGAGCAAATAAGGAACAATTTACCTTGAGTCCGATTAATCGAGTTGATGACTTAAAAGCAGCATTTGATTATGCACTTCAAATTGCTCAGGAAGGTGATGTGATTTTACTTTCTCCGGCAAGTGCCAGTTTTGATCAATATAAAAATTATGAGCAGCGTGGGAAATATTTTAAAAAATTAGTAAAAAAACATATAGGAGAATAGAATGAAATACATTATAACAGGTGGAGGAACAGGTGGACATTTATACCCCGGAATCCAAATTGCTAATGAATTAGTAAAGCGTGGACATGAAGTATTATTTATCGCTTCAAAAAACGGAATCGACCAAAGTGTTTTTGCCAAGATGGAAGTAGAATTTCCAGTTGAATATTGGGACTTACGTGGGTTTGCTCGTTCTTTTTCCCCATCAGCAATAATAAAAAACCTTGAAAATGGGTATAAAGTTTTAAAAACAACGCGAGATGCATCACGTTTGTTAAAGGAGTATCAACCAGATTTTGTAATTGGAATGGGTGGTTATATTTCTTATCCAGTCTTAAAAGCAGCAGCAAATTTAAAAATTAAGACTGCTATTCATGAACAAAATTCATATCCAGGCGTTACTAATCGTCAATTAGCAAAAATTGTAGATTATGTTTTTTATACATACGAAAAAGCTCTTGAGTATTTTGATTTATCAAATACACAAGCAATTTACACATCAAATCCCCGAATTGATGAAGCAAGAAAATATTATACAAGCGAAGTTAAACCAAATAGTGTCTTATTTTTAGGAGGTTCACTTGGAGCTCAAAAAATTAACGAATTAGCAATTGATTATGCGAAAAGTAATCCGCAGAAAAATGTTGATTTAGTTGCGGGAGAACGTTATATGGAAGAATTAGCAAGTGTCAATATTACTAATTTAACAAT
>CAZFWW010000075.1:0-6466 GCA_964522645.1 uncultured Mycoplasmatales bacterium | reverse complement strand
TTTAAATTATAACAGATATTTTAAAACGAAATCTAAAATTAAAAAGTTTACATTTTGATTTCTAGGCACTTGTTAAAATAAAGTAAGGAGGAAAAATGTTTAGTTTATTACAGAGGATAGGAAAGTCATTTATGCTACCAATTGCATTATTACCAGCTGCTGGTTTACTACTAGGAATTGGTGGTTCACTTTCAAATCAAGCAACAATTGCAGCATATCCAATATTGGATAATGATTTTTTACAAGTTATATTCACAATTATGTCAAATGCCGGAAATTCAGTCTTTGCAAATTTAGCATTAATTATGGCAATTGGATTAACCATCGGTCTTTCAAAAGAAAATAAAGGACCAGCTGGTTTAGCCGGAGCGGTAGCATTTGTTGTTATGAATGCAACAATTGATTCAATGATTCAAATAAATAGTAATGAAGTAGCAATTGATACAGGAATTGCCGGATCAGTTGCGATTGGTTGTACAGTATCATTTTTGAATAACCGTTATCATGCAATTAAACTTCCAGAATTTCTTGGCTTTTTTGCCGGAAGTCGTTTTATTCCGATTATAAGTTCGTTTGTTGCCATCATAATTGGTAGTTTATTTTATTTAATCTGGCCACCAATTCAACAATTACTTATAAATGGTGGAGAAATAATCGGACAGATGGGGGTATTAGGAACATTTTTTTACGGATTCTTTTTAAGACTAACTGGAGCATTTGGCTTACATCACATGATTTATCCACTATTTTGGTTTACAGAGTTAGGTGGAGTTGAAGCGGTTAATGGAATTGATGTTGTAGGTGCTCAAAATATCTTTTTCGCACAAATTGCTGACCCAAATCATGTTGGACTTTATACAGAAGGAACAAGATTTTTCGCTGGGCGTTTTGCAACAATGATGTTTGGATTACCAGGAGCAACTTATGCAATGTATCAAGTTATACCGGATGAGCGTAAGAAGAAGTATGCGGGATTATTTATTTCGGTTGCCCTAACTTCGTTTTTAACTGGAATTACGGAACCAATTGAATATATGTTTTTATTTGTTGCTCCATTTTTATATGTATTCCATGCGTTTCTTGATGGTGTTTCATTTTTCATTGCCGATATAATTAATATTGCAATTGGAAATACCTTTAGTGGTGGATTAATTGACTTCTTGTTATTTGGAGTTTTACAGGGAAATGATAAAACAAATTGGATTTATGTAATACCAATCGGTTTACTGTGGTTTGGATTATATTATTATAGTTTTAAATACCTGATTTTAAAATTCAATATTCATACTCCTGGGCATTTAAGTGATGATTTAGCAAATGAAAATCTTCAAATTGAAGATATTGCACTTATTGTAATGGATGCACTTGGTGGCAAGGAAAATATTAAAAGTGTAGAAGCATGTATTACCAGACTAAGAATTGAACTTAATGATGGAACAAAAATAAATGAAGCCCAAATAACAAAAACAGGTCCAAATGGGATTATTAATGTTAAGGGTGGAATCCAAATAATTTACGGAGCTAAGGCAGAAGCGCTTAGTCGGATTATTAATAAAAGATTAAAATAGAAAAAGTGAGGAGAAAAATGGAGATAAAAAACAAGTTTATCGTTTCTTGTCAGGCATTAAGTGATGAACCACTTCACTCGGATATGATTATGGCCAAAATGGCAAAAGCGGCTGAACAGGGAGGAGCCGGAGCAATTCGAGCAAACAGTATTAAGGATATAAGAGCAATAAAAAATGAAGTTACACTACCAATAATTGGGATAATTAAAAAGATATATACTAATTCTGAAATTCACATTACCCCAACTTACCTTGAAGTAGAAGCGTTAATTAATGAAGGGTGTGATATTGTGGCAATGGATTGTACAAGTCGAGTTAGACCTAAAGAAAGTTTAGAAGAAATTATTCAAAAGGTAAAGCGAGATTATCCTGGACAATTATTAATGGCTGATTGTTCATGTATAAAAGATGTTCAGATGGCAATTAATCTTGGATTTGATATTATTGCTTCAACATTAGTCGGATATACAAAAGAGACTGCTGATATCAGGATTGATGATAATGACTTTTCACTTTTAAAAGAAATGATTCGATTATGTCATGCCCAAAACAAACAATTTTACGCTGAAGGTAACATTGATACTCCAAAAAAAGCTCGAAGAACGCTAGAATGTGGTGCAGATGGAGTCGTAGTTGGTTCAATGATAACTCGTCCCCAATTAATTACCAAACGTTATGTAGAGGCGATAAAGGGCGATTAAATAATCTGAATAATAAGGTGGCTACGATAAAGTAGTCACTTTATTTTTTTGGTAAAAATATTTTGATGACAAAAGATGAAAACATTGAAAAAACGATGAATAAAGGAGAATAGTCATTTCTGTTTCTTCTCGACCAAGTATAAGTCTTTACATTATAAATCAACTTTGATAAAATTAATGTAAACATTTTAAGTTTAAAGTGTGGTTGCAACAAAATGGATAATGTAAAAGAAAATTACAAACAAAGTTTCAATAATGGTATTATAGATAAAACTTACTTAAAAAATGGAAATACTAGGAGAAAAAATGGAAATGATAATTAATAATATTAATAAGGTAATCTGGAGTGTTTATGTGTTAGTTCCATTATTACTTGGTGCAGCAACTTATTTTGCGTTAAGGACAAAGGCAGTTCATATTCGCTTAATTCCACACACAATTAAGTTACTGGCTAAATCAAATACTAATGAAAGTAATGATAGTAATAATATTTCCTCATTTCAAGCCTTTATAATCGGACTTGGTTCTCGAGTTGGAACCGGAAACCTTGCTGGAGTTGCAATTGCTTTAGTTGGTGGAGGTCCAGGAGCAATTTTCTGGATGTGGATAGCCTCATTATTTGGCTCAGTTTGTGCGTTTGTTGAATCAACATTAGCGCAAATTTACAAGGCTCATGATGAAGAAACTAAATATCGTGGAGGACCAGCATATTACATTACAACAGCATTAAATCAAAAATGGTTAGCAATAATCTTTTCAGTAGTATTTATTTTTATTTTATGTTTAGGAATCATTGCCGTTCAAGCCAATACGATTACCAAATCCTTAGCAAATGTTTTAACTCCTCTATTTGGTGTTAAGCAAGCGAATATTGAAGTGATAATTGGAGTGAGTTTGGCTTTAATATCAGGTTATATTATTTGGGGCGGTGCTAAAAAAATTGTTAATTCATTAACGGTAATTGTTAGTGTAATGGCAGTTGTATATATCGCAATGGCATTAGTTGTGATGGTTATTAATATCAGTGAACTCCCACAAATATTTGGATTAATCATGGCTTCAGCATTTAATGCTAGTTCAATTGCCAGCGGAACACTTGGAGCAATTATTTCAACCGGATTTAAACGAGGACTTTTTTCAAATGAAGCTGGGCTTGGTACAGCTCCAAATGCTGCTGCTAGTGCCAATGTTAAACATCCCATAGTTCAAGGATTAATTCAATCATTAGGAGCATTAATTGATACAATTGTAATTTGCTCTTTAACAGCATTTATCATTTTAATTTCTGGTGTAGAATTAAGTGGTGACAATGGAATTACGATTACTCAAAATGCTTTATTTGCTACGATGGGTGATGTTTCAGCAATCATTTTAACGATATCAGTTGTTTGCTTTGCGTTTTCGACAATTTTAGGTTATTATTTCTATGCTCAGACTAATGTTGAGTTCTTATCAGAATCAAAATTAGCATTAAAATCATATAAGGGTTTAATCGTGTTAATCATATTAATTGGTTCAATTTCAAGTGCTGATATTCTTTGGTCACTTGCAGATTTAGGAAATGGAATTGCTGGTCTAATTAATATTATTGTTATTTTGATTTTATCGAAAAAAGTATTTATATTACTTGCTGATTACCAAGAACAATTAAAAAACGGAGTTGAAGAACCAATTTTTGATGCTCGTGAATATGCTGAATTTAAAGATTTAGAAATTTGGCATCAAGACAAATAAATATTAAAATAACCGAATAATTTTAATATCATTTCAAGTTAATATATTTATTTTCTAAAAACATACTAACTTTTACTGAAATGTGAAAATTGCTATAATATATATAGTGGAATTATGACTCACGATATAATATAAGTATAAAATGTAGTTAAGGGAGAAATGATGAAAATAGCAGCAATTGAAGCTGGTGGAACGAAATTTGTATGCGGAATAGTTACAAGTGAAGGTGAACTTATTGAGCGTATTACAATTCCAACTACTGGACCAGAAGAAACAATGAAAGCAGTCATTGATTATTTTAAAACCAAAGAATTTTCGTGTATGGGAATTGGGTCGTTTGGGCCAATTGATTTAAATAAAAATTCAAAAACATATGGATATATAACAGCAACGCCAAAATTAAAGTGGAAACATTACAATATTGTTGGTAAATTAAAGGAACATTTTTCATGTCCAATTGGGTTTGATACTGATGTTAATGGTGCCGCTCTAGGAGAACTAATGTTTGGTGCAGCAAAAGATGTTAACTCTTGTGTTTATCTAACGGTTGGAACTGGAATTGGTGG
This sequence comes from uncultured Mycoplasmatales bacterium, assembly GCA_964522645.1. Taxonomy (GTDB): domain Bacteria; phylum Bacillota_I; class Bacilli_A; order UBA3375; family UBA3375; genus CAZFWW01. The sequence goes on along the minus strand of CAZFWW010000075.1, from coordinate 1,897 downwards.
TGGAGCAGTAATTGACCGCAAAACAGTAAGTGGATTAATGCATCCAGAAATGGGGCACATTTTAATAAAACGTCATCCGGAAGATAAATATGAAGGAACATGTCCTTATCACAAAGATTGTCTAGAAGGACTAGCAGCAGGTCCAGCGATTGAAAAAAGATTTGGCAAACCAGGGGCAGAATTAAATGATAATGAAAAAGTGTGGGAACTTGAAAGTTATTATTTAGCTCAAGGACTGATGAATTATGTACTAACAATGTCACCTGAAAAAATAATTATGGGTGGTGGAGTTATGCATCATGAAGGACTTCATCAGCAAGTTCACCAACAATTAATTAAACTGTTAAATGATTATGTTGGTGCTGAAGAATTATTTAAGGATAATTATGTTTGTCCTCCAAAATTAGGTGATAATGCCGGAATTATTGGTTGTGCAATGGTAGGATTACAAGAAATGCAAGAACATAATTAAAAGAAAAAATTAGAAAGTAATCACGTATATTAAGGTAAAAAACATCAGGTGGGTAAAGAAAATTCGCTTGGTGTTTTTCATTTTTAAATTGGAAACAAAAGAAAAGTGATAATTAAATTATAAAGCTGTCAATGCTGATATTGTTCTTGATTTAACCACTTAATCATGTTAAAATAGTTGTTGAGGTATAATAATGAACTATATATTTGATATTGATAATACAATCTTCTTTCGGGAAGATGAAGAAACAAGTGAAAAGATGTTAATAGCGCTAGAGTCACTAGCTCAAAAGCATAATTTATTTTTTGCAACTAGACGTGAAAAATACAATTTAGATCCAATTCAAAAATTAATTGATAACGGATTAGTTATGAATGTTTTTTGTGGAAACGGAGCATATGATTTAAATGGCGAACTACCAACAAGTTTTTTGAATAATGCAAAGGTGACAATCGATTATTTAATTAATAATGATTATCATTTTTTATTAGAAACAACAAATGGTATAAAGATAAATCGAAGTGGTCGATTATATAAGATGGAAGATTTTTATAATCAGCAATATATTGAAAAAGATATAGATAAAGAAGTCGTTTCGATTTTAATTTCATCACCAAAATCATCAGAACTGGAAGCATTATTTGAAGATAATAATTATCACTATGTTTATAGTGAAGAATATGAAAATTATTCAATTGCTAATAAAAATGCAACCAAGGAAAAAATGATTAATACTGGAGTATCAGGAGAATATATTGGTTTTGGTGATAGTTTGAGTGATGATGTTGAGTTTTTAACGAGAGCAAAGCAAGGGTATTTAATTGAACAAGAAGCCGAAGGAATTAATACAATAACACGAATTGAATTATTAGAACTTTTGTCATCAGAACTCTGAGTTGTAATGATAAGTTAATTATTTTATAATTTTCTCCCGAATTAAACAATAATAGTTTATATCTATATAGAAGTAAAATACTCATCTATCGGTTAGTTGATTTAAAACAATTGACTACTTTCTTCAAGTTTAGTTAATATCAAAGAGAAAACTTTATTTTGGGAATCTTCACTTTTGAAGGTTCCTTTTTTGGATACGTTGCGAAAAAGGGCTGTTAAGTGAGAAAATATTACAGTCCATATTGTAATAAAGAGTTAAAAGTGGTTGACAAACATAAAAGTAAATGTTATCATTTAGTTATAGGGTGTTACTATTAAATTAGGCATAACCAGATCTTAAGACATAAAAGTCTTTTATAGGTCTGGTTTTTTTTATTGTGGAGGTGAAAATGTATTGTATTTCAAAAATAGTAAATAATAATGTACTTGTTGTTAATGATTCAAAATTACGGGAGTATGTAGTAATGGGAAAGGGAATTGGTTTTAATAATAAAGTTGGTGATTTCATTAATCAGGAGCGAATTGAAAAGA